>NZ_JANEWM010000099.1:0-8889 GCF_028069825.1 Citrobacter sp. Igbk 14 | reverse complement strand
GATTTATATATATTATATTGTTTTCCGCTCTGCCATCTCGCATAGATACTATCGGCAATGTCTCACAAAGCACGAGGTTTTTACTTACACTGACCACGCGTCGAAAAACCAGTCTTTTGCTGGTGTTCAGGTATAATCGCTGCAAAGCCTTGATTGATGGAGACGACCACGTTGACTAACTTGAATTATCAACAGACGCATTTTGTGATGAGTGCGCCTGATATTCGCCATTTACCTTCCGATACGGGAATCGAAGTGGCTTTTGCTGGCCGTTCCAACGCAGGCAAATCCAGTGCACTAAATACCCTGACCAATCAAAAGAGTCTGGCGCGTACCTCTAAAACACCAGGCCGTACTCAGCTCATCAACTTGTTTGAAGTTGTGGACGGTAAACGCCTGGTCGACCTGCCAGGTTATGGTTATGCCGAAGTCCCGGAAGAAATGAAGCGTAAATGGCAGCGCGCACTGGCTGAATACCTGGAAAAACGCCAGAGCCTGCAGGGTCTGGTGGTATTAATGGACATTCGTCACCCGCTAAAAGATCTCGACCAGCAGATGATCCTGTGGGCTGTTGAGAGCAACGTTCAGGTTCTGGTTCTACTGACTAAAGCAGATAAGCTGGCCAGTGGTGCCCGGAAAGCACAGCTGAACATGGTACGTGAAGCGGTACTGGCGTTTAATGGCGATGTACAGGTTGAAGCTTTTTCATCACTGAAGAAGCTGGGCGTGGACAAACTGCGTCAGAAGTTGGATAGCTGGTTTAGTGAGCTGGCACCCGTTGAAGAGATGCAGGACGGGGAATAATCCACGGATATGCCGGATGGTGCCGCTGCGCGTCTTATCCGGCCTACAGATCTTAATTTTTCCTCTAAATAATTCGAGTTGCATAAAGGCGGCGACGCAGCAAATCCCAGGAGCTTACATAAGTAAGTGACTGGGGTGAGCGACGGCCCTTAAGGGCGAGTCTCATGGATGAGACGAGTAACTCAACAGCCAACGCGTATGCAGCTTGAAGTATGACGAGCAAAATAAAAAACGCCCCAGTCATTACTGACTGGGGCGGCTAAAATATTCAGCCAAATCCGATTACGTGAAGTAAAAGGTCTGAAAGATAGAACATCTTACCTCTGTACCCTACGTGAATAACTTTACTCTTTTTTGAGCAGCTCAGAAAGCACTTTTTGTAATTTTTTTTCATTCCCGCCATAGGGATTTCTAATGGACATCACAAAAAGTTCTATCTTATGTTGCTTAGTTACGAAAAAAGCGCGTTATTCAGTAAACCCTTAGTGCGCCTGATCCCAGTTCTCACCACTACCGACTTCCACCAGCAAGGGCACATCAATCTGCGTCTCGTTTTCCATCAGCTGATGGATCTTTTTCGACACGCTTTCCAGATCATCTTTGTGCACTTCAAACACCAGTTCATCGTGTACCTGCATGATCATGCGCACGCGCGGCTGTTCTGTTTGCAGCCACCCATCCACGGCAATCATGGCCCGCTTAATAATATCTGCGGCAGTACCCTGCATCGGAGCGTTAATTGCAGCACGTTCCGCACCGGCACGGCGCGCGCCATTACTGGATTTAATATCCGGTAAATAGAGGCGGCGCCCTTCCAGCGTTTCAACGTAACCTTGCTCTTTTGCCTGTGCACGCGTCCGTTCCATATATTCCAGCACGCCAGGGTAGCGCTCGAAGTAGAGATCCATGTACTTCTGTGCTTCTTTACGCGGGATATTCAACTGACGAGCAAGACCGAAAGCACTCATGCCATAGATCAGACCAAAGTTAATGGCTTTTGCGCTACGACGCTGTTCACTGGTCACTGAATCGAGCGGTAAACCAAAAACTTCTGCCGCCGTTGCACGGTGAATATCTTTTCCTTCGGCAAACGCAGTAAGCAGGCCTTTATCGCGCGAGAGATGCGCCATAATACGCAGCTCGATCTGCGAGTAGTCCGCAGAGACAATCACGTAGTCTTCTGGCGCGATAAATGCCTGACGAATACGACGACCTTCATCGTTACGTACCGGGATATTTTGCAGGTTAGGATCGGTTGAAGACAAACGTCCGGTCGCTGTAACAGCCTGGTGATATGAGGTATGCACACGTCCGGTTTTTGGGTTGATCATCAACGGAAGCTTATCCGTGTAGGTCGACTTCAGTTTTGCTAACCCACGATATTCCAGGATAACTTTTGGCAACGGATAATCCAGCGCTAACTCTTCCAGCACCTCTTCCGACGTTGACGGCGCACCACCCGGTGTTTTCTTCAGCGGCTTGATACCCTGCTTTTCAAACAGAATCGTTTGCAGTTGCTTGGTTGAAGAGAGGTTAAACGCTTCTCCAGCAATCTCGTGCGCTTTTTGCTCAAGCGCATTCAAACGCAACGTCAGCTCTTCTGAGTGTTTGTGCAATACAGCAGGATCGATTTTCACACCGTTGCGCTCAACGCGGGACAAAACCGGGACCAACGGCATATCGATATTTTCGAAGACGTTTAACGGCCCTTTGTGCTTCTGCAGTTCAGGCCACATCTTCAGGTGCAACTGAAGCGTAACATCGGCATCCTCTGCGGCATAACGCCCGGCTTCTTCCAGTGCTATCTGGTTAAAGGTCAGCTGGTTTTTACCTTTCCCGGCAATCTCTTCAAAGGTGATCGTTTTATGTTTCAGCCAGCGATCTGACAGGCTGTCCATATCGTGTCGGCCTGCGACGCTGTTAAGAATGTAGGATTCGAGCATGGTATCAAAGACGATGCCGCGCAGTTCAATCCCGTAATTTGCCAGGATACCGCGATCGTACTTCAGGTTTTGCCCAACTTTATGCGCCTTTTCATCTTCCAACAGTGGCTTCAGTAACGCCAGCGCACGTTCACGAGAAATCTGATCGGGGGCATCCAGGTAATCATGGGCGACAGGAACATACGCAGCCACACCTGGCTCAATGGCAAACGAGAGGCCAACCAGATTCGCGGAGATGTTATCCAGGCTGTCAGTTTCTGTATCAAAGGCGAATACGGGAGCTTTCTTCAGCTTTGCAATCCACGCTTCCAGCGTTTCTTCGTCCAGAATCGTCACATAGTTATCGTACGAGAGAACCGTGGCAGGTTCCTCAGGCGTTTCATCGACGACGATGGTTTCCTGCGGTTTAGCTGCCGGTTTTGTCCCTTTCGCCTGTAGCCATTTACCGGCTTCAACGTCAGTAACCCAACGCTTGAATTCATACTGTTTAAACAGGCCAAGCAGTTCTTCTGCTGCTGGTTGGCGCACTTCCAGCTGCTCGCAGGTTAATTCCAGCTCAACATCCGTTTTGATGGTAGCCAGCTTATACGAGAGATACGCCACTTCTTTATTCTGCTCGAGTTTGCCTGCCATGGTTTTGGCACCACGGAAGGTAAGCCCTGCTATTTTGTCTGATTCCGCATAGAGGGTATCCAGCCCACCCAAGCCCTGAAGCAGCGCCTGAGCCGTTTTTTCACCCACGCCAGGTACACCAGGAATGTTATCGGAGGAGTCACCCATCAGCGCCAGGAAATCAATGATCAGTTCAGGCGGGACACCGTACTTATTCACGACTTCATCCGGGCCAAGGATCGTATTAGTCATGGTGTTGATGAGGGTGATGTTCGGCGTCACCAGTTGAGCCATATCTTTATCGCCAGTGCTAATCAGCACCGGACGCCCCACCTTCTCTGCCTCACGTGCCAGCGTACCGATGACATCGTCCGCCTCCACGCCTGAAACAGCCAACAATGGCAACCCCATCGCTTTTACCATCGCATGTAGAGGCTCAATCTGCGCACGTAAATCGTCCGGCATAGGCGGGCGGTGCGACTTGTAGTGTTCGAATAATTCATCACGGAAGGTTTTACCCTTAGCGTCGAATACCACCGCTGCATGCGTAGGCTGGTATTGCAGAATCAAGCTACGCAGCATGTTGAGGACGCCGTACATCGCACCAGTAGGCTCTCCTGCGCTGTTCGTCAGCGGCGGAAACGCGTGGTATGCGCGATACAGGTAAGATGAACCGTCTACAAGGATAAGTGGGTTTTCTGGGATCTGAACCATAATGTCCGTGCCTGTTTATCAGATTATGGGTAAAGGATGCCACAGACGGGATGAAAACATGAGTTTTTCGCCGCATTTGTCGAAAAACTTTTGCAGATCTTCTGCGTTGCTCGCAAAGCGCGCTGTGGATAACTTTGTGAATAAATAATTTTCAGCCCTTTAGCTACAGCAATAGAATTTATAAATCATAATAATTTGTTATATTTTTCATTGTATTACGCTGATAAGTGGAATTTTATGCCATTTTTTCAGCTTATATCTGGATGTGGATAGATATTACCTTTTTTTCTATTCAGCGAAGATCCATCATTTGGCTCGTTTTCTGATAAAATCAGCCCCTTGCGCCTTATTTAGCGCACTATCTATGGCTAACCTTTTGAATAATTTAATTATGACGAGAATACTCGCTGCGATAACGCTGTTGCTGAGTATCGTATTGACCATATTGGTCACGATTTTTTGTTCTGTGCCGATCATCCTTGCAGGGGTTGTAAAGCTCCTTTTGCCCATTCCTGTCGTCTGGCGCAAGGTTTCTGTCTTCTGTAATTTCATGATGTATTGCTGGTGTGAAGGTCTGGCTCTACTGCTGCACCTTAATCCACGATTAAAGTGGGATATCGAAGGGCTGGAAGGTCTTAGCAAGAAAAACTGGTACCTGCTCATTTGTAATCATTACAGTTGGGCCGACATCGTTGTGCTTTGCGTTCTGTTCCGTAAACACATTCCAATGAATAAATATTTCCTCAAGCAGCAGTTGGCCTGGGTCCCTTTTATTGGTCTGGCATGTTGGGCTTTAGATATGCCGTTTATGAAACGCTATTCGCGTGGCTATCTGCTTCGTCATCCGGAACGACGCGGTAAAGATGTGGAAACAACGCGTCGTTCCTGTGAGAAATTTCGCGTACATCCGACAACAATTGTGAATTTTGTCGAAGGCTCACGTTTTACTGACGAGAAACGCCAGCAAACCCGTTCCCCGTACAGCAATCTGCTCCCGCCCAAGGCGGCAGGCATTGCAATGGCGCTAAACGTTCTGGGATCACAGTTCGATAAATTGCTGAACGTTACGCTGTGCTATCCAGAAAATAGCCGTCATCCTTTCTACGATATGCTCAGCGGCAAGCTGACACGCATTGTCGTGCGAGTGAATCTCGAGCCAATTAGCGAAGAATTGCATGGTGATTACGTTAACGATAAGGCATTTAAACGTCGGTTCCAGCAGTGGCTGAACATGCTCTGGAGCGAGAAAGATACACAATTAAATGCGATTAAAGCCTCAAATAAAAAAGCCGGTCTGTGACCGGCTTTTTCTTTTACTTCTGACCAACCAGGAATTTCACGGTATCAGCATACTGCTGTACAAAGATATCCATGCTGCTGGTATCCATACCCTGCGGGTTCACCTGATATTTGCCATTAACAAACATCGCCGGCACGCCCTGCAGCTGCAAATCAGCTGCCGCTTTTTCCTGCTGGGCAACAAGTGATTTCACCACGAAGCTATTCCATGCCGCATCATAGTCTTCACCTTTAATACCTGCGTCGACGAAGACTTTACGGATATCAGCGACAGACTGAACAGTCTGCGTTTTCTGCACCCCTTCAAACAACGGCACAGTCACCTGATCTTCAACGCCCAGTGCCATAGCAACAGCCCATGCCTGCGTCAGATCTTTACCTAGAGGCCCCAAAAACTCGACGTGATACTTAGTCATTTTGGTGCCTTCTGGCAATTTTTTCTTCACGTTATCAGATACGTGAAGGACTTCTTCAAACTGGTAGCAATGCGGGCAGTAGAAGGAGAAAAACTCCAACACCTGCGGTTCACCCGCAACAGGCTTTTCCAGTGTGATGTACTGCTTACCATCCTGGAACTGCGCTGCCGATGCGCTAAAAGCTAAAACCATACCAGCCAGCGCCAGCCATATTTTTTTCATGTTCAAGTTTCTCCGATTAATACATTGGCGTTAATTGTAAGGGGGGCTCTTGCAGAATTTTTGCCTGCTCAATAAAGGTCGCGGTCTGACGCTGCCAGTAATCTTCCCCGGTTAACCAAGGGAAATTTTTGGGGAAAGCGGGATCAGCCCAACGTCGAATCAGCCAGGCAAGATAATAAACTAAACGCATTGCACGTAAAGGTTCTATCAGTCCGATTTCAGCGGTGTCAAATTCACTAAACTCTTCATAAGCTTCAATAATAGTTTCAAGCTGCATACGTTGCTCTGCTTTATCACCATTAAGAAGCATCCATAAATCCTGTATTGCAGGACCGTTTCGGGCATCATCCAAATCGACAAACATCGGACCATCGCGCCACAAAATATTACCTGCATGGCAATCACCGTGCAGGCGTAGCGACGCAAAACGCGTATGCCAGCGCTCGGTGACCACCGCAATCAGTGCGTCCGTTGCCTTCAGGAAGGCCGCCTTTTGTCCTGACGGAATGAGCGGTGCGTGCTCAAAAAGCTTACGTGGCTCAGTCAGGTACTCTTCAAGGCCTATAGTGGGGCGAAAGGTAAAAGGTTGTTTGCACCCGGTCTGATGAAGACGACCCAGGTAGCGACCCACGGCCTCCATCTGATCGATGTTGTCGGCTTCAAACTGACGACCACCTACGCTTTGGAAGATTGCATAGTGAAAACCCTGATGGCTCAACAGCGTTTGACCATTCAGAACCAGAGGTGCAGCGACCGGGACGTCATCACTAACCAGTTCCAGGGCAAATTGATGCTCTTCCTGAATCTGATCGACAGACCAACGCTCAGGGCGATAGAACTTCACGACAAAACGTCGGCGATCTTCATCCTGGAATTGATAAACACGATTCTCATAGCTGTTTAGCGGGGTAAGACCAGAATCCACGCGGATGCCCTGTTCAAACAAGGCATCCATGATGGTATCAGGGTGTAGCGTCTGGAAAGTAAAAGCGTTGTCGTTCATCCCATCATCCAGAAATTACTACGAATGATTCAGGATATCATTTCACAGCGCTTTCGGTGGAGGCGCTTACAAGGTTTTACTCTTTAATTACGCCACGTGCGCGTAGAAGTGCTGTTTTAAAATCTTCTTCATAATCTTTTTGAATGCCTGGGATCACGGCATCTTTCGCTGAGTCACGCATTTTCAGGTGATAGATCAGAATGTCATCAGTTAAATCCGCCAGTTCTCCGTCAAAACCTGACTCTTGCGCCAGTTTCTGTAAAAATTGCATCAGGTTAAGATCGGGTTCTTTCTGCCAGGCCGGCTGGAGGAGTTCAATAACTTCATTCAGACGTTTACATTTCATGGTTGTGCTCCTTACGCTCAATATAGATACGTTAGCAGGGTCAATCCCACATTAAAAGAGGCGATATCAGTGATTCTGGATAGTGCAATAACAGGGGTTGTCCTGGCCGGCGGGAAAGCCAGACGAATGGGTGGAGCAGATAAAGGTTTGCTTGAGCTGGATGGAAAACCCCTTTGGCGATATGTGGCCGACACCCTCGCTTTGCAGGTCGAGACTGTTGTGGTTAACGCTAATCGCCACCAGGATATTTATCAGCAAAGCGGCCTGAAAGTCATCCCCGATGCCCTGGCTGATTATCCTGGTCCATTGGCCGGTATGCTGTCGGTTTTTTTACAGGCAGAAGGGAACTGGTTTCTGTTTTGCCCTTGTGATATGCCCTATATCCCCCACGATCTGGTCGCTCGTTTAAAAGAACAACGCAAATCAGCCCCCGTAGTCTGGGTGCATGATGGTGAAAGAGATCACCCGACAATTGCACTGATGAACAGATCAATGCAGCCCCTGCTACAGGATTACCTGCAGTCTGGAGAACGACGCGTGATGGTCTTTATGCGCCAGGCTGGGGGACATCCCGTTGACTTTAGCGATCATAAAGATGCATTCGTGAATGTGAATACACCCGAAGAACTCGCCAGATGGCAGGATAAATCATGATCCCATTACTCGCCATTGCGGCCTGGAGCGGTACGGGGAAAACCACGCTGCTCAAAAAGCTTATCCCGGAACTGTGCGCCAGAGGTATTCGTCCCGGATTGATTAAGCATACACACCACGATATGGATGTCGATAAGCCTGGCAAGGATAGCTATGAGCTACGTAAAGCCGGGGCAGCACAAACGCTGGTTGCCAGCCAACAGCGTTGGGCGTTAATGGTTGAAACACCTGAAGAGCCCGAACTGGACCTGGCATATCTGGTCAGCCGGATGGATGTATCGACATTAGATATGGTGCTTGTTGAAGGCTTTAAGCATGAACCTGTCGCGAAGATTCTGCTTTTTCGTGAAGGCTGCGGGCATCGTGCAGAAGAGTTAGTTATAGACGAGCATGTTGTCGCAGTTGCTAGTGATGTGCCGCTGGCGGTGGACATTCCATTGTTAGATATCAACGACATACAGCAACTTACTGAGTTTGTTACGCAATGGGTAAGACAGTAACTGTGGTATTGCCTGCTTGCCTGATGCGCTGCGCTTATCAGGCCTACAAAATACATTCAGTTGCAGGCCGGATAAGGCGGGACGCCGCATCCGGCGGTTTTCACCCCGCACAGACGCAAAAAAGCCCATCCGGCAGGATGGGCTTCTTCACTTATTTGATGCCTGGCAGTTTATGGCGGGCGTCCTGCCCGCCACCCTCCGGGCCGTTGCTGTGCAACGTTCAAATCCGCTCCCGGCGGATTTGTCCTACTCAGGAGAGCGCTCACCGACAGACTGCAGATAAAACAAAAGGCCCGGTCTTTCGACTGAGCCTTTCGCTTTTATTTGATGCCTGGCAGTTCCCTACTCTCGCATGGGGAGACCCCACACTACCATC
>NZ_JANEWM010000098.1:0-8956 GCF_028069825.1 Citrobacter sp. Igbk 14 | reverse complement strand
CCCTTTAATTATTTACGGGGGGAATTGATATTTTATATGGATATTATCAACATGAATAAGTTAACCATTGCCGCCGCATCAATTGTTATCGCACTGAGTTCAACATCTGCATTCGCAGACACCGATGTCGGTCTAATCACCTTTGATGGCGCCGTAACCGACACCACTTGCACGATCACCACCAATAACGGTGTTGATGCTAACACCGTCACCATCAGCATGCCGGTTGTGAAAAGAGCCGATGTTGAAAAGACAACCATTGATACTGGCGTCGGTTCCAAAGAGTTCGAACTGCACTTCAGCGACTGCCCGACTGACCTAACCAAAGCCTCTGCCACTTTCACCTCCCAGCAGTTCGCTGACCTGACTAATGGTACGTTGAAAGCCGACCCAAGCGTAAGCGGCCACGCGGAAAACGTAAACCTGGCGTTGTTCAATAACAGCACATCCGACACCGACCGTATTCAGGTTGGCCTGCCGGCAAACAACACACAGATCGCCACACTGACCGAGGGTGAAGGTGTTCTGGCGTTCCGCGTTGCTTATGTGCCAAGCGCTGACTGGGTTTCCGGTACCAACGATATCACTGCCGGTAAAGTAACCAGCAACGCTACTTTTACGATGACTTACGAGTAATCGTTACGTAATCGATTATGTGCCTGCCTTTGAGACAGGCACATTGTGAGGATCAATACTATGCACCGTTTTACCCGTCTTACCTCAGCCTCGCTTTTCTGTATAAGCGCAGCACTTTGTTCGTTTAATGCCAGCGCGGATATCGTCATATCCGGCACCCGCGTGATCTATCCACAGTCGTCCAAAGACGTTACCGTCAAAATGGAAAACCGTGGCAATAAGCCGTTGCTGGTACAGTCATGGTTGGATGACGGTCGCGATGAAGTCAACCCACAAGAGCTGAAGCTACCGTTTATCGTTACGCCGCCGGTATCCCGTGTCGATCCGTCCAAAGGGCAAACTGTGCGCATAACGTGGACACGGCAACCGCTGGCTCAGGACCGTGAGACCCTCTTTTGGTTTAACGTACTGGAAGTCCCCCCTAAGGCAAAAGACGCGGATAGTCAAAACGTACTGCAACTGGCCTTTCGTACCCGTATTAAAATGTTTTTCCGTCCGGATGGTTTACAGGGCGATCCGTCCATAGCCGCAGGTAATGTGAAATGGACCCAGCAAGGTAATGCATTAATCGCGAATAACAGCAGCCCTTATTTCGTTTCGATGTCCAGTGCCACCATCACGGTTAACGGTAAGAAAATAGCGGTGGACTCCCATACCCTCCCACCATTCGCAAATGAAAATGTGCCGGTAAAAAATGCCGTTAGTATGGCAGGTGGAAACATAGAATATACCACTATCAATGATTTCGGCGGGACAGAAAAGCATCAGTCCACCATTAATTAATGTTCACGCTGAAGGATTTCAGCGAATTTAAAAGATAGGGAAATTATGTTTTTTCGTCGCTCATTATTGTGTACTGCTATATATATTGCACTATCGTCCTCAGTAATGGCTGAAGAAGCGTCTTCATCTTCAACAGATGAAGTTGAATTTAACGATCAGTTCTTATTCAATACGGGCACCAGTATTGACGTTAGTCGTTTTTCAAAAGGCAATCCGGTTCCACCGGGTACCTATAAAACGCAAATTATTTTGAACGGTAAGCCGAAAATGCTCACCGATTTCACCTTCAACGATAACGGCACACCTCGCGCAACCCCCTGCTTCACCGCCAAACTTCTCGCGCAAATTGGGGTTAAAACTGAAGGACTGAATCTTGAGTCTGCAACCTGCGTAGATTTTGCGCAACAATATCCGCAGTCTACATGGAATTATGATATCGGCACGCAAGAATTATCTCTGTCGATACCACAAATTTTCGTCCTCAGAAGCCCTAACGGCTATGTCGATCCTTCGCTGTGGCAAGACGGTATCCCAGTTGCGATGTTCTCTTATGATCTGAACAGTTGGCACACTGAAAGCGACGGCAACAAATCCGACTCTCTCTACGCTGGTCTTAAATACGGTGTAAATCTTGGTGCGTGGCACTTTCGTGCCCGAGGCAACGCCAACTGGAATCAGGACAGCGGCGGCGACTACACCAACCAAGATATTTATCTGCAACGCGATATTGCAGCATTACGCTCGCAGTTTCTGGTTGGGGATTCATTCACCCGTGGTGATGCTTTTGACTCTTTCAGCCTGCGCGGCCTCCGTTTTTATAATGACGACCGCATGCTGCCCGGTGGAACATCTACCTATGCCCCTGAAATTCGCGGCGTCGCCAAAAGCAACGCCAAAGTCACTATCACGCAAAGTGGCAACAAGATTTATGAAACCACCGTGCCACCGGGGCCGTTTGCCATCACCGACCTCAGTACCACGGGTTACGGCAGCGATTTGGACGTCGCTATAGAAGAAGCCGACGGCAGCATTCGTACCTTCTCTGTCCCCTACTCCTCCGTCACACAAATGCTGCGTCCTGGCTATGGGCGCTGGGATATTGGCGCTGGCGAGCTGCATGATAGCAACTTGAACGATAAGCCGAAGTTAGGTTACGCCACGGGTTATTACGGACTGAATAACATCTTTACCGGCTACGCTGGCGTGCAATATATGGACGTGGGCTATTATGCCGGGCTGCTGGGTGTCGCGACCAATACCCCCGTGGGCGCTTTCGCGCTTGATGTGACACATTCAAGCACGGCTATTGACGATCTGGACACCCTGACTGGTCAAAGCTACCGCGTTACCTGGAGCAAAATGATCGAAGAGTCTCGCACCTCTTTCAATATCGCGGCCTACCGTTTTTCGACCAAAAACTATATGTCACTGCGCGATGCTGCCACGTTAAGTGAGAACGTAAAACAAAACAGCGACAGTTCAGAAAAGGAATTTAGCAATTTCCAGCGCATGAAGAATCAATTCCAGGTCAACGTCAGCCAACCGGTATCTTTTTTAGGTTCCAGCAATGGCAACGTGTATATCAGCGGTAGTTGGGAGGATTACTGGAACAAATCATCATCCACCTCGCAGTACTCTGTTGGCTATAGCGACTCCTTCTCGTGGGCCAGTTACAGCATTTCCATACAGCGTAGCTATAACGAATACGGCGATAAAGATGACAGCGTTTACCTGAACCTCAGTATTCCGCTGGAAAACTTGTTAGGTCGCAATAAAAAGCCGCTGGGGTTCTCAACGGTGAACATGAGTGTTAACAGCGATTTGAAATCAAACAACAGTTTCGCCACCAGCGCTAGCGGCAACTCTGACGACTATCGCTTTAGCTATAGCGTGAATACCACCTCCAGTCGAGGCGATGGTTCATCGATTAACCAACTGGGCGGCTACGGTACCTACAACGGACCGTGGGGACCATTAAGCGTGTCGGCCTCCGCCTCGGATGATAGCAGCCGCCAGTACTCCGTAAGTTACAGCGGCGGCATGTTAGTACACCCTGGTGGATTGACGCTGGCCCCCAACAGTATCGGCGATACCGATACGCTGGCGCTGGTACACGCGCCTGGCGCCAAAGGTGCTCGCTTAATCAACGGCGACGGCAATATCGACCGCTTTGGCTACGCAATCCAGCCTTATCTGTCTGCTTATCGGGAAAACAACGTCGGTCTCAATATCGACTCCATGGAAAACGATGTTGAGGTAAAAAACACCAGCACAGTTGTTGTTCCACGTAGCGGTGCCGTTGTGCAGGTCGATTTTGAAACTGATGAAGGGCGTTCGCTGCTGCTGGAACTGCTGCGCACCGACAACGGTTTTATCCCGCTCGGTGCCGACGTACAAAACGAGAAAGGCGAATCGATCGGGACCGTTGGGCAAGCCGGTATTGCCTATGTTCGCGGCGTTAACGATAGCGGCGCGCTAAAGGTGATTTGGGGAAGTGGGATTGAAGGACGCTGCACCGTTAACTATCAGCTTACTGATGAAAACACCAACCAGAAAATTGGCCTTACCCGTCTATTGAGTAACCAACGTTGCCAGATGTAATGGCAATATTTTTACAGGGAATAAGATGAAAATAATGAAGCTAAAAAAACTCTACCTGCTGGGATGCAGCGGCCTGCTATTTGCAACCGCATTCCCAGGTCAGGCGACATCGCTGGATGTCGCCTTCACCGCCACGCTACGGGAAACCACCTGCGATATGGCGATTGAAGGCGGCAGCGGTGATGGCCAAAACAACACTATCCCTATTGGGACAGATGGCACCGTAGGTCTGGACAAAATCATCAACGGCGACAGCAGTGCGCAGACGACCTTTAAGCTGAAGATCACCGAGTGCCCGGCAAGCTTACAGTCACTAAAAACAACGGTATCGGGAACCCAATCAGCCGACTCCGATAAAATCATTGCCAATGGTGCGTCATCTGATGCTGCGACCAACCTTGGTGTTTCAATCGCCAGAGCATCCGCAACTGATGCGCCATTCACCATTAACTCAGCGAACGATAGCACCATGCTGGTGTGGAGCAACGACGAAATCAGTAACAAAGAGGTCCCGTTAGTGGCAACGCTGGTTGAAACCTCTGCGGGGAAAGGGACGACAGGTGCCTTTAGTGCGCTTGCTACCTTCAACTTCACCTATGAATAATCATCAGAAAAGGAATATCTTGATGAAAAAAATCGCTTTTCTGAGCGGCGTGGTCGGTGCGTTACTTTTTTCAGCTCCTTCTTTTTCCGCCATTACCGGTACCGGCAGCGTTTCCGCGACGTTTACCTCAACGGTGACATCCGGTACCTGTACAGCACAAATTCAGGACACCAGCGGCAACCCTATCGACACCCTGGACTTCGGCGACGTCTTTAAATCAGACCTGGTCAACCAGAGCCGCAGCGAGCCGTTTAAAGTGGCCTTCACTAACTGTATGGGCGTGAAATCCGCCAGCTATCAGGTTGTCCCAGGCTCCGGCAGCAACTGCTCAGGCCCCAATTCTGATGGCGACTCCTTCTCCGCCGGTAACGCTACAGGTTTTGAAGTCTGGCAAGGTGAGTCCACCACCGGAACGTTACTCAGTTGCAATACGAAACCCGCACAGTCTCTCACCATCAGCGACAGCACGCTGGATGTCGATTTTGCATCACGTATCGTCATTGCCAAAAGCCGCACGATTGCCAACGTCACAGCAGGTAACGTTTACGCGCCAGTGACATTTGTTATCACCTATCAGTAAGCCACAAGGAGCAAAGCCGCCATGTCATATTGTATCCGTATTCTCTTTTCCGTGGGGAGAGCGCTGTTGGTTGCGGGGGTGACTGGCGGGATATGTACTACACCCTGTTTTGCCGATGAGGGGGAAAGCAGTCTGGATGTCACGATCAAAGCGAACATCGTGGAGAACACCTGCCAGATCTCCCTTTCTGATAATGGAACGGTGCATTTACCCACCGTTTCCCGCCATTGGTTTTATAACGATGATGGCTCCACGCGTTTACAGCCAGGCGATGCCGCCAGCGGGACGCTTTTTAGCATCAATGTGGAAAGCTGCGCAGGCGATGCCACCACAGTCAATACCATGACCTTTGGTTTCCAGCCGCAAAATGGCATCTGGCCTGCACAGAGTCAGCAGGTGTTTATCAATGAAACGCCTGCGGTCAGCGGTGGCGCGGAAAACGTCGGCGTGGTGATTTTCTCTACCAGCGATAACCGTAACGTCGTCAATAGCGATGGCACTTCCGCTGTGGCAATTGATGTCTCAACGGCGGCTAACTACCTGACCAGCTATGACTTTTACGCGCGCTATCAAAACACAGGGGTTGTGACCTCCGGAAAGGTCACCAGCCACGTGCTGGTTGATGCTATCTATCAATAATCAAGGAAGATTACATGCTTAAATATTTATTATGCCCGATAGCATTACTGGCTCTGAGTTTTCATGCCAATGCCAGCGAGTGTCACCTTGCGGAAAATGGTAAGTCAGGCACCATGGCGCTCAGCGGCGGCGGCACAACCGATCCGATGACATTTCATTATGTCTCAGATGATATCTCCACCTCCATGTACGAAATGCTCACTTTTGACCCGACATTAGATCGTGACCTCTGGACCTACTGCGATGCCGGGAACGATGGGTACGGGTTCTACGCCAACACCAACGCTTCATCAACGACCGATTCTACCGGTAGCAGAGCGCTCTACCCCACTAACATCGATGGCATTTATTATGCGGTAAAAATGTACAGCACCGGCGGCGGCGGCGGCTATTTCCCCTCCACGAATAATGGTTCATGGGTGTTGGTTGATAGCGGTAGCGAAAGTAAGTGGGACAGCCGGTCCATGAAAGCAACGGTTACGCTGTATCAAAAAAGCGGCTTTGGCGGAAATATAAATGGTGTCACCGCCATTACGCCAAAAGATTCAAGAACGCTGGGGCAAATACGTATCGGCACCGCAGACTCTGATGACAATAACCCCTGGACCATTAACGTCACCCCCAGCAGTTTTAGTATTCCCATAAAAGCCGCGACATGTGGTTCCCTGTCGGTCAATAGCGGCACCAACAATGTCGATTTTGGCGAGATAATGGTTTCAGAACTAAGGGAGAATTATTGGCCGAATAAGAACTTCACCTTCCAGGTGAAAAACTGCGTCAATACGGTATGGCTGCGCTTTAAGCTAACATCGACCCGCAGCACTACCAATAGTAATGGATATATACTGCTTAAAAATACGCTGAGCGGAAGTTCGGCAGCACAAGGTATTGGCGTTTATGTGCAAGCTAATATCCCGACACGCGATGGTGAACAGGCGTTTAAACCGGGAATGGAAATATGGAGCCCGATGACTTCTGTCAGCAACGGGGCGTCATTCAATTTCCCCTTTTATTCGCAGATCTTCCGGCTTGAAGACGGCAGCGATCTTACGTTGGGTAATTTCAAAGCGATCGGCACGTTTACCGTCGACTACTTTTAGCTTACCCTTGCGGCTGGTTACTGATCAGCCGCGCCATCGTTTCCAGCGAATCCGTTCTTAAGATGTACAAGCGCTTCAGTAAGAACGGATTATCTCCTGGCTTAACCTTCCCCCGCACCGTCGTCACCGCCATATGAAACCCGGCATCGCTCGCCGCTTTTACCGCCTTATCGTTATAACCGCCAAACGGATAAGAGAGATACAGCACATGCGGATTGAACTGCGAAAGCGCGCGGCGCGAACGTTCGAAATCAAACAGAATATTGTGATAGCTGCGACTTAGCAGCACCGGCTGGTTTTTAACACCAATACGATGCAAAAAATGGGTATGCGACTGGAAATCGAACACATCCCGCATTCCCTCAAGTTCCGAAACGCTCATAAATTGCAGCGATTTCGGGTCCCACTTCTGAGGGTGGCGCTTGATACGCGACGAAATGATAAACGCTGTCGCTTTCATCCCGTACTGCTTGAGGACAGGATAAGCATAACGGCTGACCGACTTCAGGCCATCGTCGAACGTCAGCACAACAGCTCGTGCTGGCAGATTCATTTTATTCTGCACGTAGCCTTCCAGTTGATACATCGTCAACGTGGTGTAACCGCGATCCCGTAGCCAGGCCATTTGGTTACTGAACGCACGCACAGAGGTGGTCGTGGAGGTGTGGCGAAAACGAGTATTCTCTTCATCACGCAGAATATGATGGTAGGTCAACACAGGAATACCGTGGTCTTCCTGTGCATCCAGCGCGCTGATATAAGCCAGCCTGCCACCAATGCGAATCTGAAACCAGGTCTGATTGAGTCGGTCTTTAAGCTTACTAATTATGGGATAGCGCAGGTTGTCCGCCAGTACGCCAAACGGAGCACTCCCAACATCCGGGGCATTATAAACGGGTGTGTCTTTCCAGGTTATCAGGCTTTGATTGCTGAGCGGTTTGTTGAGGTCACCTAAACCATCGTCAACTTTCTGCCGCCCCTGAACAGGCTCCAGATGTCCCTTATCGATAAACCCGGTACCGAAGCCAAAGGTGAATTCATAGTAGTCAGCGGCAATTGGCTCTACTGAGAGGATTTGGCCGGCACGAATATTCCCTACCGTCACCATTTTATTACCGATCTGCGCCCAAACAGCAGCCGCTTCGGTTGTTTGCATATAACGAGCAGGCAACGCCGCAGCAACGCTACCGGAGAACAGGAGCAACAAAAACAACAGAACGCGCATCACCATATAAGATAACCGGGGCGAGAAACTCCGATTATTGTAGCAAAATCGCTATCAATACCAATGATTAACACGCATACAAATCATGCAGCAATACGAAAGGCGGATTTTTCTGTTGTTGATGCCAGAGGCTCGAGACGTCAGGCCCACCAAGCGTCACGATACGGTCACGAAAGGCAGAACTGCTCAAAGATTCCCGCGACATTAGCATTTGCTCCAGCAATGCGTAGCTGATACCGGAAATAACTTCACACTGGGGATGCTTATGACTCATCAGCGAGGCGACACGGTACGGCGCAGCGCCAGCAATATCCGTCAGAAAGATGACGCCCTCACCGGAATCTGTGGCATGCAAAGCATCGCACATCATACGGCTTAACATATTCGAGCTGAGTCCACGCCAGAAGCTGACCGCCTGGCACTGTGCCTGTGGACCGTACTTTCTTTCCAGACGCTGCAGCATATCCTGTGCCTTATCGTCATGACAGGTAATTACCCAACCTAGCATCATCATCCCTCCTTTTGCTATAAACCATCCTGACACAGACAAAGATGCTTGACAGTGATGGCGATCATCCTGGAATTAATTTATTTTTTTAACGCATGAAATGGCCATTTTTCTCATATTATTAATCGAATCATTAATAAATTTAAATACTTTATTAACAAAGCACACATTTAAAAACTAAAAACCATAATTTGCGCAAATAAAAAACCAGATACCATTCAATTACAACATGAATGTTTTCCTAATTTTTGCCGAGCTCATATTTCAGCAACCATTATAT
>NZ_JANEWM010000097.1:0-9458 GCF_028069825.1 Citrobacter sp. Igbk 14 | reverse complement strand
CATATAAGCTGGTAATGACATTTATAGATCTCCATATTTTGTGCTTAATATTTTCCCGTTTCTGTCGATGAAAAAGTTGTAACGGTAATTCTTTCCGTTCAATGTGTATGAAGCCGCATAGATATAGCCCGGCGTTATCGGTATTTTTAAGCACGTTTCAGGGTAGGAGAGAGCTACATGCGAATTTTCCGCCAATGTCTTGTATTCATTTCCCTGCTCAGAATAAACGCCGTATCGGCTCAGAACGTCCGATTTATTAACAGAGAAGCAAAGCGAATTATTTATAATAGGGAAACTACGCCATGGGGGAACGCTATCGCCAGCGCCACACCCAGCCAGCGCAAAAAAGGCAGGAATGAGAAAGTAGCGTTTCAATGCGGGAACCTCCCTAACACTTTCTCATAGCGGGATATGAGGCTAAGGGCAGGCTCAGATGGATCGTAATCCTTGAGGCGATACAAATCAGAGCGGTTGCCGAATCCATACGTTTTAAGCAGCCAATAATCAGCCACCATTGCAGCCTGCTGCTCTAAGCCGTAATCCAAGAGTATGGCCTTATCCAAGGTGTAATAGTAATCAACTGCCCAAGAGAACAGGCCACGCATCCTTACCATCATCCCGCGCTGATGCTGCCAGACGTGCATCATTTCATGTAAAAAAAGATGCTGCCCACCAACGCGATCGTTATTAACATGCGGCTGTGAAAAGTCAGGCTCATAAGTACCTTCCTGAAAGTACAATTCGCCGTTGGGCGTCATAGCGTAGTTGTTTTTTTGGAGGTTGAAAGGTAGGTAGCTGCTGCGGTGGATCCAGACTTCGTTATAGAGGATGGCGAAAGCGTAGAGGGTACGGGCCAAGTTAATCTCACCAAGCGTTAGCAGCCGTAACCCGCCCCTGTCTATATCGTTCATTTCCCTTATCATTGGAGACATCATCCATTGGTAAAAATACCTTAATACGCCTTAAGGTAAATTTTTTCCTGTTAAAAAATGCGGGAAATATCCAAAATTGTCACAAACTGCGGCTACGCCGCTTCTACCGTTAAGCCCCCTGGTTTAGGGAGCAACCGTACGAGATCGTACGCTAAGAACGTAACCTTATGAATTTAAATCTTCAAAGTCGTGGCGTTGTCGGTCAGGTTTACGTTGATTTGATTACCGGGTTTATTAACACCATTAATGCCGAAAAACGCACGGATACTGGCATTAATGGAAAAAGTAAATAAAACCCTCATTTTCTTTACTCGCCCAATCTGCATTAAAAAATGCACTTAGCGTACGCTCTCGTACGGTTGGGCTTCAGGCCCCGTGATCGGTTAAGTAAGCTGGGAAATGCTGATTTTAGTACTTATAGGTCACGGTGTTTACCGTTCGTTGGTATCCCCGAGGTAACCCCGGAAAATATAAAAAACATGAAAAAACCTCGCGACCCTCTATTGTAAGGGTTGCGAGGCGTTATGCGATTCTAAAAATTGAAATTATTAATTGATATTTGTCAGTTATGCAGACCACTGACTTAAGAAAATTCCAACAACAAACAGCAAGTTAGTCAACAGTGCTGCTTTTACGGTGCGTTCCAGCATTGGGCGCATTGCCGTCGGGTCCATTTCACGCATCACGTAGCGCGCCTGTTTAATCAGCAGCGGTGCGGCGAGGATAAAGAGCCATCCCCATAAACTTTGCAGCGAGAACAGGTTAAACAGCGCCAGACAGACCAGCGTGCCCATCAGCAGGCAGGCATGGTAGCGGCGGGCATTAACCGCGCCTAAGCGCACCACCAGCGTGTTTTTGCCATTCTCTCTGTCGCTGTTGATATCGCGCAGGTTGTTAACGTTGAGTACGGCAGTTGCCAGCAGGCCGCAGGCGGTTGCCGGCAGAATTAACGCCGGAATCAGCGTATGCGCTTGCAGGTACCAGCTCCCCATCACGCTGAGCCACCCGAAGAAGACCAGCACAGAAATATCACCCAGACCGATATACCCGTATGGACGATTACCGACGGTATAGGTGATAGCGGCGATAATCGACAGGCCGCCCAGAATCAGGAAGCCGACAAAATCCGCCAGTGTGTGGCATGCCACCGCTACCAGTGCCAGACCGGACAGGCAGATTAAGACCACAGTGACGATCAGCGCACGCTTCATCTCCTGCTGGGTAATAACGCCTTTTTGCATGCCACGCAGCGGTCCGATGCGGTCGGGCTTGTCGCTGCCTTTAACAGCATCGCCATAGTCGTTAGCGAGATTGGACAGGATTTGCAGTAGCCCTGCCGTAATTAATGCCAGCAGAGCCACCAGCGGATCGAAATATCCTTGCCACCATGCTAATGCCGTACCGACGATGATCGCCGCGAAGGCGAGCGGTAAGGTCTTAGGTCGTAAACTTTCCAGCCAGGCTTGTGAGCGGCTAATTTGTTGTTGTTCAGTCATATTTAGCGCCAATAAAAATGGGGCTTTATCAGCCCCATCAACAGTGATGAAAATGCATTGAACGCGATTATAGGATAAAACGGCTCAGATCTTCATCTGCGACCAGCGCATCCAGATGTTTGCTCACATATTCGGCATCAATTGTGATGCTTTGACCGTTTAAATCGCTCGCATCATAGGAAATATCTTCCATCAGACGCTCGAGAACGGTATGCAGACGACGCGCACCGATGTTTTCGGTGGTTTCGTTAACCTGCCAGGCCGCTTCGGCAATGCGTTTAATACCCGATTCGGTGAAGTTGATGTCCACACCTTCGGTTGCCATCAGCGCTTTGTACTGCACAGTGATAGAGGCATTCGGTTCGGTCAGAATGCGCTCGAAATCGCTGGTGGTCAGTGCCTGCAGCTCCACACGGATCGGCAGACGACCCTGCAGTTCCGGGATCAGGTCAGACGGTTTAGCCACCTGGAATGCGCCGGAGGCGATAAACAGGATGTGATCGGTTTTCACCATACCGTGCTTGGTCGAGACGGTGCAGCCTTCAACCAGCGGCAGCAGGTCGCGCTGTACGCCTTCACGGGAAACATCCGGGCCGGAGGATTCGCCACGCTTACAAATTTTGTCGATTTCGTCGATAAACACGATCCCGTGCTGCTCAACGGCGTCGATAGCTTCCTGTTTCAGCTCTTCCGGATTGACCAGTTTGGCTGCTTCTTCTTCAATCAGCAGCTTCATCGCGTCTTTGATTTTCAGCTTACGCGGCTTTTGTTTCTGGCCGCCTAGGTTCTGGAACATGGACTGTAGCTGGCTGGTCATCTCTTCCATTCCCGGGGGCGCCATAATCTCTACGCCCATCGGTGCGGCAGCGAGATCGATTTCAATCTCTTTATCGTCCAACTGGCCTTCACGCAGTTTTTTACGAAATGCCTGACGCGCAGCAGAAGGTTCCTGAGGCTGCTCTGACTGTCCCCAGTTATTTTTGGCTGGCGGGATCAGTACATCGAGAATACGTTCTTCTGCCATTTCTTCTGCGCGGAAGCGGTTTTTCTCAATCGCCTGAACGCGAACCATTTTGATGGCGGCATCGGTCAGATCGCGGATGATGGAGTCAACTTCTTTACCCACATAGCCGACTTCAGTGAATTTCGTTGCTTCCACTTTGATGAATGGCGCATTGGCCAGTTTTGCCAGACGGCGGGCGATCTCGGTTTTACCGACACCGGTTGGGCCAATCATCAGAATGTTTTTCGGTGTGACTTCATGGCGCAGCTCTTCGTTGAGCTGCATGCGGCGCCAGCGGTTACGCAGTGCAATCGCCACGGAACGCTTCGCGTTATCCTGGCCGATGATGTGCTTGTTCAGTTCGCTGACAATTTCGCGTGGGGTCATTTCAGACATGGGGGATCCTTACGCTTTGGAGTTCAATTCTTCGATGGTATGGAAGTGGTTGGTATAAATGCAGATATCCCCTGCAATATCCAACGCTTTCTCAGCAATTTCGCGTGCGCCAAGCTCGGTGTTTTCCAGCAGAGCGCGTGCCGCCGCCTGGGCGTAGGGACCGCCGGAGCCGATGGCAATCAGATCGTTTTCTGGCTGAATGACGTCACCGTTACCGGTGATGATGAGCGATGCCGTTTCATCTGCAACGGCCAGCAACGCTTCGAGTTTGCGCAGCATACGGTCGGTACGCCAGTCTTTAGCCAGCTCAACGGCGGCCTTAACCAGGTGACCCTGGTGCATTTCCAGTTTGCGTTCAAATAGTTCAAACAGCGTGAATGCATCCGCAGTACCGCCCGCAAAGCCCGCAATGACTTTGTCGTTGTACAGACGGCGGACTTTTTTCACGTTGCCTTTCATTACGGTGTTACCCAGTGTGGCCTGACCATCACCGGCGATTACCACATGGCCGTTACGGCGTACGCTTACTATTGTTGTCACGAGCAGACCCCTTGGTTACAAATGCAGAATACAGGCCCCGCACAGGCGTGCGGGGCGTAATGCAAGTATAGATGGGGGAGATTTTGGGGGTTTCAACCCCCAGTGGCGAGTCGAATGCAGTTTGTATGGCCGGCAACTTTCAGGCGGCTGATGGTGTTGTCGGCATTTTCCTTGCCTTTCACCGGGCCAATCACCACGCGATTCCAGCCGTTGTTGGTGGTAATGCGGGAGTTGAAGCCCTCAAAGGCCAGTTGAGCACGCACGGTTTCTGCTTGCTCAGCCCCTTTGAATGATCCGCACTGAACCATCCAGCGGCGTTCATCTTTTTTCTCTGCCGTCTGTTTTGGCGGCTGAGTCTCATTCGTTATTGGCGCGGCCGGTTGCGTTTTAGGCTGTGCGGCAGTGGTGTGTGTTGGCGTCTGCAACAGATCCTGGTACGGCTGCTGGGCCGCCGGTTTTGGCTGCGCTTTCGGCTGTTGTACCGGTGCGGCTTGTGCCGTACGCGTTTGTGGCTGCTGGTACGGCTGTTCCGTCGCCCGTGGGCGCGGTTGCTGCGCCTGCTGCTGCGCGTTGTTCCACTGTTGCTGTTGCACCTGACGCTGACGCTGCAGCGTTTGCTGGCGCTGTTCAGGCGTTTGTTCGTTCCACGGTACTTCGTTGAGCTGTGTCGGCTGTTGACGCATATCTGCCTGCATTTGCGCCAGCAACTGGCGCTGCTCATTGGTCAGCTGATCGGCGTTAAGCACTTCGCCGCCTGCAGACGGTTCGGTAGGCGCACGTACGCCAGGCTGACGGCTTTCCAGCTCTTTGATATAGCGCCAGCGTTCTTCCGGTTTAGGCGGGATGCCATTACCGGTGACTTTCTGGCTTTGCAGCGTCTCGGACTCTTCTTTCTTGTGATGCGTAATGAAGTACAGACCACCGATAAAGGTCACGAGTACGGCTGCAGCAATAGCGACCATAGCGGGGGATACCGCTGGCGTACTGCGTTGCTTTTTCCGTGATGTGCTCTTTTTGCGCCGCGAAGGTGCCGGTTGGCCGCGACGTACATAATCTCGTTGTGCCACTATCGTTTCGCTGTATTTATTCGTTCGTCAGCCCGCCATGTTACTTAAGCGACGGGCCTTTGACCAGACAGGGGAGTCCGAAAGCACTTTACTTTACGTCAGTGCCCGGGTAGTGCCCCGAATTATGAGTTCACAGTCCAGTAAACGTGAACCACTGCTGACGTTCTGCCCTTGAAGCTGATCGAGCAGTAACAGCATAGCTTCGCGTCCGATATCGAAACGCGGCTGTGCGACGGTTGTCAGGGGTGGATCACAAAATTCCGTCAGTGAAATATTATCGAAGCCAATGATAGATAAATCATCCGGTACTTTTAAGCCCTGACGTTTGGCGTAAGAGAGCGCGCCAAGCGCCATCACATCGCTGTGACAAAAGACCGCGGTCGGAGGTTGCGGCAGCTCAAGCAGCTGTTTTAACGCGTTAGCGCCCGCTTCATAGGTGAAATCACCGCGCGCGATGAAGTGTGGATCGACCGTAATTCCACTGCGGCGTAGTGCCTGAACATAGCCTTGCAGGCGGTAGTGACACAGCGGCATATCCTCTGGCCCGGCAATACAACCAATGCGCTTATGCCCCAGCTCCAGCAGGTAATTCATCGCGTTAAAAGCAGCAGTGAGGTTATCAATGTGAACGGTAGGCAGTTCCAGCTCTGGCGCAAATTCGTTGGACATGACCATTGGCGGTAAATTGCGCTGTTCTTCCACGCTGGCGTCAAATGGCAGTCGTGAGCTGAGCAGGACCATGCCATCTATCTGCTTGGTAATAATGAGGTTAAGAAAGGTCTTTTCCTGCTGATTCTGGTGCGCGCAATCGCCGATAAGTACCAGGTAACCTTGTTCTGCGGCAGTGACTTCTATGCCACGAATCACTTCGCTAAAAAAGGGATCGCAGATATCCGGCACAATCACCAGAATGGTACGTGATTCATTTCGTTTAACGTTCCGTCCCATCGACTGGGGTAAATATCCCACTTCCAGGGCGGCCTGTTCGACCCGATTACGGGTGGACTGAGAGACTTTGTCTGGGTTCATTAATGCGCGGGATACGGTTGCCGTTGAGACTTTCGCCTTCAGAGCAACATCTTTCATCGTAGCGGCGGCAACCTGCTTATTCGGTTTCACTCTTTCTCCTCGCCAGGGTGCAGCTGGCACAGACCTGTCCCTGGATAACCTTCATCTGAAACATTTTTATCAGATAGTTAATGGAAGCGGTTACAGAATTTTCATAAAAAGTGTGATGGATCTTTAATTTTACGATCCGCCTCGCATCATGAGGGGTTATCCCTCGATGGGATCGACATCCAACACCCATTTCACCTTACGTGCATCGGGTAGCGTATTTATCAACGCCAGCGTTCCGCTGACGATATGCTGTAGGCGAATGCGTGACGGATGTTGCAACAAAATTTGCCAGCGATAGCGACCGCCACGTTTGGGGGCCAGCGCCGGAACCGGGCCGAGTACCCAGAGTTTGTCATCAGCTAATGGGCTGGCCTGAATCAGGTTTCGCAGCTGTTGTAAGAACATCGGCGCATGCTGATTGTTATGATCTTCTGCCCGCACGATCACGTGGCTGGTCCACGGCGGTAACTGTAACGTTTGCCGTTCGGCCAGCGCCTGTTCGGCAAATGCGTCATAACCTTTATACAGCAAGGTTTGCAGTAGCGGATGTTCAGGATGGTGCGTTTGCAGCACCACTTCGCCTTGTTTCCCGGCGCGCCCAGCTCGTCCAGAAACCTGGGTATAAAGTTGGGCGAAACGTTCAGCCGAACGGAAATCGGCAGAGAACAGCGCCCCGTCAACATCCAGCAGTGCAACCAGCGTGACATCCGGAAAATGGTGTCCTTTCGCCAGCATTTGTGTACCGATCAGAATGCGAGCGCCGCCGCGATGGACTTCTGCCAGGTGCTGCTCCAGCGATCCCTTACGGCTGGTGGTGTCGCGATCGATACGCGAAATTGGCACGCCGGGGAAAAAGGGTGCCAGAGCTTGTTCCAGTTGCTCGGTGCCGAGTCCTACCGGCACCATGTGCGTAGAGCCGCAGGAGGGGCACTGGCGCGGTATCGGGCGCTGGCTATCGCAGTGGTGGCAGCGCAGGTGATGCTGCGCCTGATGCAGCGTGTAGTAGTGATCGCAGCGTGGGCATTCGGCAATCCAGCCACAGTCGTGACACAGTAGCGCAGGCGCAAAACCCCGACGATTAAGAAACAAAATTACCTGATTATCTGCTTGCAGATGCTGGCGCATGCGGGTGATCAGCGCCGGAGCCAGTCCGGCCTGCACCTGCTGACCCTTTAAATCCAGCACGTGCTGAGTGGCAGGGCGTGCGTTTCCGGCTCGGCGCGTCAGGCGCAGCATGCGGTATTTGTTCTGCCGCACGTTGCACAACGTTTCCAGCGCGGGGGTAGCTGAACCGAGAATAATCGGGATCTGTTCGCTGTGGGCGCGGTAAACCGCCAGATCGCGGGCATGGTACCGCCAGCCTTCCTGTTGCTTGTAAGAGCTGTCATGCTCTTCGTCGATGACAATGACGCCGAGGTTTTTAAATGGGGTAAACAACGATGAGCGTGTGCCGATAACAATCGCCGCTTCGCCATTTTTTGCTTTCAGCCATGCCGAAAGACGTTCGCTGTCATTTAAACCCGAGTGCAGGACTTCGACCGGGGCATTGAAGCGTTCGCGAAAGCGGGCAATGGTTTGTGGCGTCAGGCCAATCTCCGGCACCATTACCAGTGCCTGTTTGCCCTGGGCGAGAACATTTTCCAGCACGCTTAAATAGACTTCTGTTTTACCGGAACCCGTCACACCTGCGAGCAACCAGGCGCTAAAACTGTCCGACGCGCTATGAATGGCCCCAACGGCGGTAGCCTGTTCCGTGTTCAGGCGCAGTCGTTCACCAGAGACGGCGTAGTGGGTACGCCAGTCGCTGAAACCAGGCGTTTCGCTCGCCAGGGAGCACAGGCCTTTTTTACGTAGCGCCTGCAATGCAGCATCGTTAAATTCAAGTTCGGCCACCTGGTCGCGCCAGATTTTTCCCTGCCGAAGCGCAGCCAGCGCCTGTTGCTGCTTTGGAGAGCGCTTCAGACTGTTGAGGTCAATGACCTGGCCTTCTTCGGTGGCGAACCAGTACCACATGGGCGTGTTGGCGGCGGGTCTGCCCTGGCGCAACAGGATCGGCAGGGCATGGAACAGCACATCGCCAATGGGATGATGGTAGTAATCAGCAGCCCACAGCAGTAAACGCCAGACGGAGGTCGAATAGACCGGTTCGCTGTCCAATACCTCGCGAACGGCTTTCAATTCGTTGAGCGGTAACTCACTTTGCTCGCTGACTGACAGGACTATACCGACGCGCTCCTGTTGCTTGCCAAAGGGCACGCGTACGCGACACCCAGCTTTGGCGCTCATACCTTCCGGCAGGAGATAGTCAAAGGTACGAGGTAGCGGAACGGGTAAGGCAACATGCGCAACGGGCATTGAATCATCCTGACTTGAAATCTGGCGGGTTAGTATACACATTAGTGAAGGGTAGAATGCGGATCAGTTTGCATGAGCAGGTTAATTTCTGTATGATTCGCCGCCTTTGATGCAAATTGATTGCGTCAAATAATGACCATTACCCGAGAATTTCAGGCTGTTGATGCAGTGTGAAAGGTGACGGGGAATAATTAACATCGCGTGGTGTCTGGCGTTAGGGCTGGAAGAGCGACGCGGCCTTAAACCGAGGTTTTCCCATGAAAAAAGATATTCACCCGAAATACGAAGAAATTACTGCAAACTGCTCTTGCGGTAACGTCATGAAAATCCGCTCTACCGTCGGTCACGATCTGAACCTGGACGTGTGCGGTCAGTGCCACCCGTTCTATACTGGCAAGCAGCGTGATGTTGCTACCGGTGGCCGTGTTGATCGCTTCAACAAGCGTTTCAACATCCCGGGCAGCAAATAAGTTCCTGCTGTCAGAAAAAAGCGCCTTATGGCGCTTTTTTTGTATCTGTACTTGATAATAAAATTTATATTGATGTATTG
>NZ_JANEWM010000096.1:0-10002 GCF_028069825.1 Citrobacter sp. Igbk 14 | reverse complement strand
ATACAGATGTAAAAAATCAGTAAATGACTGAAGTATTGGATTATTTTGTTTACGACGAATGCTGACTGCATACAGGATATGGGATACTCCGGATTCAAAATCACACAGTACCTGTTGTAACCTCCCATTATTCAGATAGGCTCTGACAAGATAATCTGGCAAGCATGCAACACCTTCATTCATCAGAACACTTTGCAGAAGAAATAGGCTTGAGTTACTTGAAATATGTGTTGGAACAACTAACCGGTTCACTGTACCTGTATCTTTTTGTATGAAGGACCATTTTCCGTCGTCCATCATCCGTGGATATACTAGACACCGGTGGTATAAGAGATTTTCGGGTGATTTAATTGGGGGTTCTGCGGAAATATATTTCTGAGATGCATAGTAATGCCAGTGAATAGTTCTGATTCTGTCAGCAAAGTAAAAACTCGATTCCACCTGATTGGTCACGCGCAGTGCAAGATCAAACTCTTCTTCATGTAAATTGATTAACCTATCATCGAGGTGAATATCAAAGTTTACGTGAGGATTTTTTTTCTGATATGCCGCAATTATTGGTTGCAGCCAACTACAACCCAGAGCGAGTGAGCAAGTTAGCTTCAGTGTGCCCACAGTGGGATCGCTAAACTGCCTGACGCTTTCAATTATGTTCTCTGCTTCATTAAGCAAATGGCTCGCTTTTTCATAGACAAGCTTGCCCGCCTCAGTAAGAGTTACGCTCCGGGTTGTTCTGTTGACAAGCGCTGTTCCAAATACATCTTCCAACTGGGCTAAACCTTTACTGACAGATGACGGCGTCAGTCCCAGATCTCTTGCCGCATTTGACAGATTTCCCGTTTCGGCAATTTTGACGAACATATTCAGTTGGGCGAAATTTGTCTTTTTCATATTTAAATCCTGATGTTGGTATTCAACGATATCGCTCGTTCTCAACTGCTTCACGCACTTTAAGCAAAGCTTTCTGGAGGTTTTCGACAGTGACGGAGCCTAATGCGATTCGTATAGCCTGAGGGACTGTCTGTGTAGTGCAGAAAGGCGTAGCCGTGGAAACCGATATATTACTGTCCATCAGAACTTTAACGACCCGATCAGCCCGTGATTCATCAGGAAGTGGCAACCAGGCAAAATAGGAGCCGGGATGTGTAATACAGGGGATATCGCCCATGGATATCCTGAGCACAGCCTGTCTCTGACGTGCATCTTGTCGTTTCAGTTCTTCAAAGCGTGCGACGGTCCCATCCTGTATCCAGTTACACACAAGCGTTGTCATTACTGAAGGTGTATTCCAGGTCGTTGCACGAACTGCTCTTTCCAGAGCAGGCCGGTATGCTTCAGGGCACACAACCGCCCCCACTCGCAGACCAGTGGCCACATTTTTGGAATATCCAGTGACGTAGACCGTGCGTTCTGGCGCGTAAAACGCGACCGGAGGTGGGGGCCGGCGTATGAGGTAGGAATAGGCTGTATCTTCAATAATCAGCAGGTCGTGCGCCCGCGCAATAGCCGAAAGCTCTTTCCTTTGGCTATGTGTAAGCACCCAACCCAACGGGTTGTGCATGGTAGGCATGGTGTAAACGGCTCTGACATGTCTTTTCTTGCATAACTGTTTGAGTGCAGCATAATCCGGGCCGTCAGCCAGTGACGGGATTGCGATAAGCTCAAGGTGAAATAGTTCGGCCAGTGCTTTGAAACCTGGATAGGTAAGGGCATCCACTGCCACTACGTCTCCCGGCCTTAACAATCCCATAGCTGTAATCGTTAACCCGTGCTGTGCACCATTCACAATTACCACATTGTCTGCCGCCGGTTTAAACCCTCTCCCAGAAAGATGACCTGCAATGATCTCCCTTTCAGCAGGCCTGCCTGCATGGGGCTGATATCGTAGGTGCGATTCAATGTCCCCAACAGTAGATACCTGCCGAAGGGCGTCACGAAGGAGTTCACCCTGCCCAGGCAGGGAGGGATAATTGAAATTGAGATCCAGTACATCCGTGGCAACAGCATGCTGATCTATGCCATGACCGTAAGGTAACGAGATTTCCCTGACAAACGTCCCACGCCCGGTTTCTCCACTAACAAGACCCATTGCTTCCAGTTCGCTATAAACCCTTGTCGCGGTTGCGAGAGAAATATGTTCCTGAGCAGAAAGATCCCGGTGAGTCGGCAAACGCGTACCAGCCAAAATTTTACCGCTGCGTATCATCTCAGCAAATTTGTCCACGATAGCTTTGTAGCGTGCTTTCATCAAATGTATCCATGACAATAATTTGATTGTATCAGGTTTGTGAGATTACCATTCGTGCAACAAATGCTCAAGCCTGCGGGCAAAATGTAGATGTAGAGAGTGAGGTTACTTTGGTTAATTCAGTCGTAAATAAAACAGATCCCAGTTCAATATCCGGTTGGGTCAATGGCTTGTTAGGAGTCGTAATTTTTAGTGGCTCTTTACCTGCCACGCGCGTCGCCGTCCTTGATATGGACCCTTTTTTCCTGACATTTCTCCGTGCGACCATTGCTGGAATACTGGCTATATTGTTGATCTTCGGTTTTAGAGAAAAGCGCCCGCAAGCCTCACAAATTGTTCCATTGATCATTGTGTCTCTAGGCGTTGTTATTGGTTTTCCTTTACTGACTGCTATGGCTTTACAGCACGTTACCTCTGCTCACTCAATAGTGTTCCTGGGTCTTCTTCCACTGACAACCGCTATTTTTGGAGTCCTACGCGGTGGTGAACGCCCTAAACTGGCCTTCTGGATTTTCTCAGTGATCGGCAGCTTGCTCGTTGTAGGGTTCGCTTTCTCGCAAAGCGCCTCCGTTTCACTTATCGGCGATCTATTAATGTTGGCGGCGGTGATTGCCTGTGGCTTGGGATATGCAGAAGGCGCAAAACTGACTCGCATTCTGGGGGGCTGGCAGGTTATCAGTTGGGCACTGATCATTTCACTGCCTTTCATGCTGATAGCAACCATTCTTACAATGCCTACGACCCTCTCTGGGATCGGTATTTCCGCCTGGGTCTCGCTGGGATATGTATCGCTTTTCAGCATGCTGATCGGCTTTATCTTTTGGTACAAAGGACTGGCAATTGGTGGTATCGCTGCCGTCGGCCAGCTACAGCTTCTGCAACCTTTCTTCGGGCTTGGTCTGTCAGCCACTCTCCTTCATGAAACAGTCAGTCCTATGATGGTACTCATCACACTGGGAGTCATTATGTGTGTCATAGGCTCTCGTAAGTTCGCCCGGTAGGAAAATATCCCCGGATGCTGTACTGGTCCCAGGGAGCCATTATTTCTTTTAAAAGGAATCAAGCATGTTTAAAGGTCTGAGTGCATTCCCTCTTACGCCCCTTGTAGATGGTGAAATAGAAGAAACATCGTTTGTATCGTTGATTGAGAACCTGGTAGACGCAGGGGTAAATTCCATCGGTGCGCTAGGTTCCACAGGGAACTATGCTTATCTGACCCGTGAACAACGCTTCAGGGCGACCCGGCTGGCAGTGAGTGCAGCGGCAGATATTCCGGTGATGACTAGTATTGGTAATGTCAGCACCGAAGAAGTATTAAGGCTCGCGGAGGATGCACAAAAAGCCGGTGTAAGTGGCGTACTGCTGGCCCCTGTCTCTTATCAAAAACTCACAGCGGACGAAGTTTTCCGCCTTTATGACAGAGTCACAGCAGAGCTGTCTGTCCCACTCTGTATATACGATAACGCAGCAACCACGGGATTCGAATTTACCGATGAACTGTTGATTGCGCTCTCTTACCTAAACAATGTTGGCTCAATAAAACTTGGGGATTTACCTGCGGACTGGAGTGCTGTTTTGAAGCGTGTTGGCAGTCTTAAAAACAGGGTAGATGAAGGCGTTACAGTCGGGATCAGCGGCGACGCACAATCTGCCTCAGGTATGATTGCAGGATGTGATGTCTGGTATTCAGTCCTTGGAGGATTGTTCCCTAACTATTCCATGAGCCTCACCTTGGCTGCACTGAGCAGAGACGAAAGCGAGACACATCAGCTCAATACAGCGCTTGAACCCCTTTGGGTATTTTACCGCCGTCACGGCAGTCTTAGAGTGATCGCAACAGCTGCTGAGATCCTTGGGGCAGTTCCATCTCCTTGCCTCCCTTTCCCTCTACAAACACTTATAGGCCAAGAACGCTCGGCGCTGGAAAGGACACTGGAACGCTTAGATTTCCTGGCATGATTTTTTGGAGGTCTCGTTTTGCAGCAACAACCAACAGCCCGCATTTTGCGGGCTGTTGAATTACATCCTTATTCCAACAACATTATTTCATTCGGGACAGAGAATTAGCCTTTTGAAAAAAATAACTAAGTCTACAAAACTGAATCACGTCCTCTACGATATTCGCGGTCCCATTATGGATAAAGCGCGACAAATGGAAGAGGAAGGACAGAAAATCATCAAACTAAATATCGGAAATCTGGCTGTATTTGGATTCGATGCACCGGAAGAAGTGCAGCAGGACATGATCCGTCACCTTCCCCAGTCGGCGGGATACTCTGATAGTAAAGGGAATTTCACCGCGCGCAAAGCTGTGATGCACTATACACAACTGCAAGGGATCAAGGATGTGGCTATTGATGACATCTATCTGGGAAATGGTGCATCCGAACTCATAGCAATGGCCACAAATGCATTGCTGGACAACGGTGATGAGCTACTTATCCCTACTCCGGATTATCCCCTATGGACCGCTGTCACCAGCCTTTCCGGCGGTGAGCCTGTTCACTATATGTGTGATGAAGACAACGGCTGGATCCCCGACCTGAACGATATCCGCCAGAAAATCACACCCAAGACCAAAGGTATTGTGGTCATCAATCCGAACAATCCGACAGGTGTGATTTATCCGGTTGAGGTGCTACTCGGGATAGTTGAACTCGCGCGTGAACATGGCCTCGTTATTTTGTCAGATGAAGTCTACGACAAAATCCTCTACGACAATGCCAAACACACGGCGCTTGCCAGCCTGACATCCGAGGTACTCATCCTGACTTTTAATTCTCTGTCAAAAAGTTACAGAGCCTGTGGTTATCGTGCAGGCTGGCTGGTTGTTTCGGGCAATAAGGGGCTGGCAAGGGATTACATTGAAGGGCTTAACATGCTGGCGAATATGAAATTGTGCGCCAACGTACCGGGTCAGTGGGCAATCCAAACAGCACTTGGAGGTCATCAAAGCATTGATGAATTGGTATCTGAAGGCGGGAGGCTTCGCCGTCAGCGTGATCTGGCTTATGAACTCATTACCGCAATTCCGGGCGTATCCTGTGTTAAGCCATCAGCAGCATTATATATGTTCCCTAAACTGGATCCCGACATTTACCCCATCAAGAATGACCGCGAATTCTTTCTGGAATTGCTGGAGGAAACCCGTGTCATGCTTGTTCAGGGGACAGGGTTTAACTGGCCGCATTCTGACCATTTTCGCATCGTATTCCTGCCTTATGAAGATGACTTACGTGTCGCACTCCAACGCATTGCATGTTTTCTGGCAAGACAGCGAGAGAAATTTTCAATGGCAAAAATAATAAATCAGGGGTCCAAGGATTAAAAGGGGGAAATAGTATGGGCGAAATAGATAGCATACAGATCCGCAATGTGTCTGCTGTTTCAGCAGCTCATATGCTAAGCCATTTCTGTATTCTGGCAATACCTGTGATGATACCTGTTATCACAATGAAAACGGATGTTAGTTATCTTCAACTCGGTACTGGTATTGCGATTTTCAATCTTGTGACAGCCCTCTTACAAATATATGCCGGAATTCTGGTTGATAAATACAATCCAAAAACATTTCTTCTTTACGCGATATTACTCTCCTCAGCTAGTTTTTCCCTGATCGCTTTCCAATTTAACCTGCATTTTTATTATCTTGCGATGATAATCGCGGGTGTGGCAAATGCAGCATACCACCCCTGCAATTATGCTTTACTCAGTCAAAATATTCGTACGGAAAACAAAGGTCGTATTTTTTCTATCCACACTTGCTCAGGATTCCTGGGGGGGGCTTTAGCACCTCTTGTCCTCGTTTTTATCGCTGAAAAATATGGTCTTCAGGCTGCTTTTCTGGTTGTTTCAGTATTGAGCGTAGGTATATTTTTGTTCGTATCATACTCTCTCAAAGGTGCTACGCACTCAGAACAAGGATTAAGGCCTAAAGTGCAGCAGTTTCGCCAGCCAGACTCAACTGATGGCAGCCTGCAAGCTTATGGTCTGGCTCGCCTTTTCTCCTTCTTTTTTCTTCTTGGAATCTGCATTAGTGCAATTGAAAAATTTTTCGTTGCCTCATTGGTTAATGGACATGGTTACAACCTAGAAATCGCAAATATGTCTCTAACAGGCTTTCTTTTTTCAACCGTCGCCGGGGTGATTGCAGGGGGAATACTTGCAGACAAAATAACCAATCATGACAATTTTGTCGGCGCGATGTTTTGCTGTGCAACATTGTGTCTCTCTCTGATCGCGCTTATGAAGAACAGCGAGCCAGGCCTTGTTTTACTCATGATTACTTGCGGAATGTTTATTGGCGCAGTTTCACCTTCAAGAGACATACTCGTAACGAAATTGAGTCCCAAGGGGAGTCACGGACGTATGTTTGGTATAGTTTCTACTGGTTTCAACGCTGGAAATATCATAGGTCCCGTTTTTTTCGGATGGTTAATGGACAGAGGCTCTTTCAATATAGTCATATGGCTTACAGCACTTGCAACCGCTTTACCCGCGTTACTTCTCAAAAAGTTCAGGAGGACTTCTGCTTAATGTTATATAAAGTGAAGTAACCTGTAATTATGGCTACAAAGGAAAAATAGATGAAAGACTTGCTGGCTCGTATCGAAGCTACTGCCGGAGTGTTAAATTCACAAAGCGGCAGTACGGGAACAATTCTGCCCTACATGTACATACACAGGTTCAATACGAAGCATGTTCCTATTCCCGATCCTGGCGATCCATTTTTGTATATAGTTATCAGAGGCCGCCTCCAGTTTTTCAATGCAAATGGCATCAATGAATGCAGGCAGGGGCAATATTTTATCTCCCCTGTCGATGTCCCCTCTTCTGGCGTTTTCCCGGAAGCAAAGGAATCGACGTCATTTTTAGCCGTTTCAGTAAATTTTTCCCTGGCTGATATCATTGGCGTAATTCTGGATACGGAAGGTGATGCCCCTTTTGAACATACCGTAGGCAAGGAAGATAACGAAGATCCTGAAAACACAGAGCATGTGCTTTCCATTCTGGATCGTATGCTGTCATTAGGCCTCAAACCTTCAACTGTGGGCTTCATGAGTAATCATCTTAAACGGGAACTGATGTTTGCCATCCTTAACGGTAGTTTTGGCGATTCGTTACTTAAAGGTGTTATGAATATACAAAATGCCGGGGATATTTATCAGATAAACAGCTGGATAAAACAGAACTTCCGCGATGTTTTTAGTGTTCAGGACCTTGCAGATAAAACGCAGATGAGCATTTCACGCTTTCACCAAAAGTTCAAAACGGCAGTCGGAATGGGACCGCTTCAGTGCCAGAAACAATTAAGGCTAAGTGAAGCAAGAAGGCTTATGCTGGTAAACGATTTGTCGGTCACTGAAGCCGGAATGGAAGTAGGCTATGAAAGTCTTTCACAATTTATACGTGACTATCGCCGTCAGTTCGGAATGACCCCTCTTAAAGATATTCAGCAACTACGTAGCGCCATTAAAAAACAGCCTGACTAAAGTCAGGCTGTTGGAGGTTGCATCTTCAATTCTCAGCCTTTCATACTAAGAACTGCCCGGAAGTGGGTTTTGGCTGCCATCATTTTTTCAAATGCTTCTTTTGCGCGCTCCAGAGGGAAAACCTCGATCATGGGACGGACATCAGTCAGTACGCTGAATTTGATGGCCGCTTCCATTTCATTAATGTCAGTGAATGTGCCTTTTACTGCATTAGGTCCCATCAGGAAGTCCATCGCGGACCAGTCAAGTTTTTCATCTGAAACGGCAGCAATAATCAGTTCGCCATCTTTACCCAGACCTTTGATCAAGGGATTAATGACACTAGCAACTGGTGCAGTCGCGATTATAACTTTAGCACCTCCCATGGCCTGCAGTGCAGCTGCAGCATCAGTAGTATCGGTGTCAATATATTCATGAGCACCTAACTCACGAGACAACACTTCTTTATCCGTTCCGCGTGAAATTGCTACGGTACGGAAACCAGATTTTTTAGCGTACTGAATGGCCAGATGCCCCAGACCTCCAACGCCAGAAATAGCAACCAGGTCTCCTGGACGAGCCTTACTGTTACGTAGCGCGCTGAAAACGGTCTCGCCAGCGCAGAGTAACGGAGCAGCTTCAGTAGATGAGAGATCGTCAGGAATTAAAATAAGACCGTCTTCAAAGGCTACCATGTATTCCGCATAGCCCCCATCAATTGTCAGGGCAGTTGTATGTCCGTGACCGCCATGCCAACCCGCTCCAACGCGTTCACCTGATTTCCATTTTGAAGCACCCGGACCTGTTTTCTCAACAATACCAACGACTTCATGCCCAGGAATTCGTGGGAAAGAAGAAGACATACCTTCGCTGACTTTGGCATCACCGTGACAGATACCACAGGCTTCAACCCTAATCAGAACCTGACCTTCATGTGGTTCAGGGATGTCGATCTCAACGAGAGTCATAGGCTCGCCTTTTGCCAGAACCTGGATCGCTTTCATTTTTGTCATGTCAGGGTTTCTCCTGTTTCGAGTGTTTAAAGACGGGCTGATTAACAATTCATCAGATACCGAAGTGGAACTCATTTTAGAGGGACGCTTTCTTAGAGGCTTGCCCGAAACAGTGAAAAAAAGACACGATCCTGTTTACGCGAGACACAGATATTAAGCAGGCAACAGAAACGTATTAAAAAACGCGATGATTGAGCAAGTAATCAGGCATCAGTTGGTCTGATAATAACCACCTGAAACGGCATAGCAGTCATCTAACACAATACAAACTGTAGAGCCGATATCTACTATTTTTATTAGGAATCAATATGTTAAATCTAAAAAGTGCTTTAATGGTGTTGTCTTTGTCTCTAACAAGTGCTTTAAGTTACGCCCAGGACGCACCAGTGCTGAGTCCTCAACTCATAAACGCTATGAGCACGGCGGCGCACGATGAGGCGCTTAAGCTTGGGGTAGATATCAGCTTTTCTGTTGTGGATGAAAAAGGATGGCCACTATTTTTCCAACGCTACGATAACGCCATGCTGCTGACCACAGTTCTGGTGCCTAAAAAGGCTTACACTTCCGCAATTACTCGTATGCCTTCGGGTGAACTGGAAAAACTGACCGCGCCGGGTGCGCCACTGTATGGCATTAACACAGCTGATCCAAAACTGATCCTGATTGCCGGTGGGTATCCGCTGACTTACAAAGGCAAGCTGGTTGGAGCACTAGGGGTTGGCGGTGGCAGCTGGGAACAGGATGAGCAGATGGGACAGGCAGCACTCAAAGCATTTAAAACCGCTGTAGATAAATGACCTGCTGGTTATGATTTTTTCTCCCGGCCGGTTCTGGGCCGGGAAGACTTTCCATGACTCTGCTACTAACAGTCTTATAAGTGTCTATTTTTTAAAGCCATGAAAAAACTGGCATTTTTATTTTGTATTACTCCTTCAACCTTTCTTCGGATTGGGCCTGTCAGCCACACTGTTATTACCGTGGAAAGATTTTGCTGCCAGCCTGGAGGAAACCCCCAATTGTCCACTGTCACCTCCCTACACGGCTAGCAGCTTCGTCAGCTGACCTTCCACGCCGCTTTCAGATCACTGATTCTAGGAACACCTCTGGTTTCTGACTGGCTATTAGTCGATCCGCTGGGCCGTGACTTCCGAACACTCAGCTAAACATTTAGCGATACTGCATGAAGTGGATTACTGAATAATGACTAATTAGGTTGAAATTTAAAGTAAAAACAGAAAGATAACTGTCAAATATCCTATGAACAACATTG
>NZ_JANEWM010000095.1:0-10165 GCF_028069825.1 Citrobacter sp. Igbk 14 | reverse complement strand
TATATTGCATTTGTAAGTTAAATAAGTTTCAAATGAAAGTTATGCGAGGTGGTTATGGCTTTTACTTTTACCAGCAACACATTGCCCGCCGACCACAAAGCGGCAATCCGTCAGATGAAGCAACAACTGCGGGCACAGCTCGGGGACGTCCAGTTGATTTTCAATCAACTTAGTGAGGGCATCGCCAGCCGTGTGGCGGAAATCAACGACCTTAAAGCGCAAGGTTCCGCGGTCTGGCCGGTGTTGTCATATGCCGATATCAAAGCAGGTCGCGTGAGTGCAGAGCAGCGTGAAGACATTAAGCGTCGCGGTTGTGCTGTTATTAAAGGCCATTTCCCTCGCGAACAGGCTTTGGGCTGGGATCAATCGATGCTGGACTATCTGGATCGCAATCACTTTGATGAACGCTATAAGGGACCAGGGGATAATTTCTTCGGTACCCTGAGCGCATCGCGTCCAGAGATCTATCCGATCTACTGGTCACAGGCGCAAATGCAGGCCCGTCAGAGTGAGGAGATGGCGAATGCACAGTCCTTTCTCAATCGCTTATGGACGTTTGAAAGTGACGGTAAGCAGTGGTTTAACCCGGATGTCAGCGTCATTTATCCTGACCGTATTCGCCGCCGCCCGCCAGGAACCACCTCAAAAGGGCTGGGCGCACACACCGACTCCGGAGCACTGGAGCGCTGGCTGCTTCCGGCTTATCAGCGTGTTTTCGCCAATGTCTTTAACGGCAAGCTGGCAGAGTACGATCCGTGGCATGCTGCACATCGCACCGATGTCGAAGAGTACACGGTAGATAACACCACGAAGTGCTCAGTGTTTCGGACTTTCCAGGGTTGGACTGCACTGTCCGATATGCTGCCAGGCCAGGGGCTACTGCATGTTGTTCCTATTCCGGAAGCGATGGCTTATGTGCTGTTGCGTCCCCTGCTGGACGATGTCCCGGATGATGAACTGTGTGGCGTCGCGCCAGGCAGAGTATTGCCGGTGTCAGAACAGTGGCACCCACTACTGATGGAGGCGTTAACCAGCATTCCACAACTGGAGGCCGGAGATTCAGTGTGGTGGCATTGTGATGTCATTCACGCCGTTGCGCCGGTGGAAAATCAGCAGGGTTGGGGCAACGTAATGTACATCCCTGCCGCACCGATGTGTGAGAAGAATCTGGCCTACGCCCATAAAGTGAAGGCGGCCCTGGAAAAAGGCGCATCACCGGGTGATTTCCCGCGTGAGGATTATGAAACAAACTGGGAAGGCCGTTTTACGCTGGAGGATTTGAATATCCACGGTAAGCGCGCGCTGGGGATTATCTAATTTGTAATAACCCCAATTCCCCCTAAGTATTTCGCGTTACAGGAAGGCGGCCAGCCTATAAATCCCCGGGAACTTACAGAAGTAAGTGACCGGGGTGAACAGGTGCAGCCAACACACCTGTAACGCGAAAGACGACGGGAAAATTATTCGACGCCTTTAGTCCGCAGATAATCTTCGTAGTTCCCGGTGAAGTCGATCACGCGTTCCGGCGTAATTTCAATCACACGGGTTGCCAGCGAACTGACGAACTCACGGTCGTGAGAAACAAAGATCAGCGTACCCTGATACATTTCCAGTGCCATGTTCAGCGATTCGATTGATTCCATATCCAGGTGGTTGGTTGGTTCATCCATAACCAGGATATTCGGTTTCTGCATCATCAGCTTGCCAAACAACATGCGCCCTTTTTCACCACCGGAGAGCACCTTGGCAGGCTTCTTGATGTCATCCTGACTGAACAGCAGACGACCGAGGAAGCTGCGCACAACCTGCTCATCGTCGCCTTCCTGTTTCCACTGGCTCATCCACTCGAATACGGTCAGATCGTTTTCAAACTCATATTCGTGATCCTGCGCGTAGTAACCGACCTGGGCATTTTCAGACCACTTAACGGTACCGTTGTCCGGCTGCAAATCGCCAACCAACGTTTTCAGCATGGTGGATTTACCCACGCCGTTGGCACCAATGATGGCAACCTTCTCTCCCACTTCCAGCAGCAGATTAAAGTTTTTAAACAGCGGGCCTTCCTCGAATCCTTTAGTCAGGGCTTCCACTTCCAGCGCGTTACGGAACAGTTTCTTATCCTGTTCGAAGCGGATGAACGGGTTCTGACGGCTGGAGGCTTTCACTTCGTCGAGCTTAATCTTATCGATCTGACGCGCACGCGAGGTCGCCTGTCGAGATTTAGATGCGTTGGCGCTAAAGCGGCTGACGAAGGATTGCAGATCGGCAATCTGCGCTTTTTTCTTGGCGTTATCAGCCAGCAGACGCTCACGAGCCTGAGTCGCCGCCGTCATGTATTCGTCGTAGTTGCCCGGATAAACGCGCAGTTCGCCGTAGTCCAGATCCGCCATATGCGTACAGACCATGTTCAGGAAGTGACGGTCGTGCGAAATGATGATCATGGTGCTGTCACGCTCGTTCAGCGTCTGCTCCAGCCAGCGGATAGTGTCGATATCCAGGTTGTTCGTTGGTTCGTCGAGCAGCAGAATGTCCGGGTTAGAGAACAGCGCCTGTGCCAGAAGGACACGCAGTTTCCAGCCGGGTGCGACTTCGCTCATCGGGCCGTAATGCTGTTCTACCGGAATACCGACGCCCAGCAGCAGTTCACCCGCACGGGCTTCCGCAGAGTAGCCGTCCATTTCACCATACTGAACTTCGAGGTCAGCCACTTTATAGCCATCTTCTTCGCTCATCTCGGCCAGGCCGTAGATACGGTCGCGTTCCTGCTTCACTTCCCACAGTTCAGCGTGACCCATAATAACGGTGTCAAGAACAGTGAACTCTTCAAAGGCGAACTGATCCTGACGCAGCTTACCGATGCGCTCGTTCGGATCGAGTGAAACGTTACCCAGCGTCGGTTCGAGGTCGCCGCCGAGAATTTTCATAAATGTGGATTTACCGCTACCGTTCGCGCCAATCAGGCCGTAACGATTGCCGCCGCCAAATTTGACGGAAATATTTTCAAACAGCGGCTTACTGCCGAACTGCATAGTGACGTTGCTGGAAACTAACACTGGCGTATCCTGAAAAGAGAAAGAAATATGTGACAAACCGCTTATTATGCCATAAGTCTGCAATAAGATCGCGCCGTTCATGCTGCACAGAGAAAGTGAAAGCAAAAGGAAAAAAGTGTGATTTAGTACACATCCGAATTCCTTGTTGCTCAGAATGCACATATAATGCGTGCCCAACACTACATAAATCTCAACCCACTAGCCTGCTTGGCTTCAGAATCTCGCAAAAATGAATATGAAATTGACAACGCTTTTCGCGGCGGCGCTCGCGGTAGTTGGTTTTTGTAACACTGCTTCAGCCGTCACGTACCCGCTGCCTACCGATGGTAGTCGTTTAATTGGCCAAAACCAGGTTATCACCATTCCTGAAGGCAACACCCAGCCGCTGGAATACTATGCGGCAGAGTACCAGATGGGTCTGTCCAACATGCTGGAAGCTAACCCGGGCGTGGATACCTTCCTGCCAAAAGGCGGCACCGTACTGAACATTCCTCAGCAGCTGATCCTGCCGGATACCGTGCATGAAGGTATTGTGATTAACAGCGCCGAAATGCGTCTGTACTACTACCCGAAAGGTACCAACACCGTCATCGTTCTGCCAATCGGTATCGGCCAGTTAGGTAAAGACACCCCTATCAACTGGACCACCAAAGTTGAACGTAAGAAAGCGGGCCCAACCTGGACGCCAACCGCTAAAATGCATGCGGAATACCGTGCAGCGGGCGAACCGCTGCCAGCCGTTGTTCCGGCAGGTCCGGATAACCCGATGGGTCTGTACGCGCTGTATATCGGCCGTCTGTATGCTATCCACGGTACCAACGCTAACTTCGGCGTCGGCTTACGCGTCAGCCATGGCTGCGTGCGTCTGCGTAACGATGACATCAAATTCCTGTTTGAAAACGTGCCGGTCGGTACGCGCGTCCAGTTTATTGATGAGCCAGTGAAAGCCACCACTGAACCAGACGGTAGCCGTTACATTGAGGTACATAACCCACTGTCTACCACTGAAGCGCAGTTCGAAGGCGGCGAAATCGTACCGATTACGCTGAACAAGAGCATTACCAGCATCACCGGTCAGTCTGACGTCGATCAGGCCGTCGTTGAGCAGGCGGTACAGAACCGCTCAGGTATGCCGGTTCGTCTGAACTAAGCACATACCTGAAACGAAAAAGGCGGATGAATCATCCGCCTTTTTTATTGCCTCAATGCCGCTTTCACAGTAATAACAACAAACCATACCCCACCAGCGCCGCCCATATCAGCATCGGCACCGAATACAGATGAAAACGCCACCAGATACGTCGGTCATTCGCCATGCGTAAAGCAATCAGATTCGCCAGCGACCCCGGCAACAGGCCGAACCCGCCGATATTAACCGCCCAGGCCAACAATAGCGTCGGTGGAACATAGTTGAGCAACAAAATAGTGCTGGGAACATTACTGATAAACTGCGATAAGCCGATTGCCGTCAACCAGAGCGCCGGTGCTGAAAGCGTGCCAATCTGACTGGTTATTCCGTGTAACGCCGGTAACTGCGTCAGCAAATGCACATCAATAAACATCGCCATAAACACCAGCAGCAACGTCCAGTCCACGCTTAAAATCACACGACGAGCCAATATCATGAATCCAGTCGCCACAATCGCCAGGCCCCACAGCTCAAGCTTGAGCTCCAGTGCCATCAGGAAGACGATATACAGCGCCAGGCAGCTCCACACCAACCGAGGCTGCCAGTCAGGTGCGCGCGTACCGCTATGATAGTGCAGCGTTTTATGTGGGAAACTGAACCAGCACAGCACCACCAACGTCAGCATCATGGTGCCAGCAAGCGGTGCCATTTGCCAGGTAAACGCAGTAAATGACAGGCCAGAGCGCCCCCACATCAGAATGTTCTGCGGGTTACCTATCGGTGTCAGCAGAGAACCTGCGTTCACCGCCAGCGCCTCAAAAATAATGAGGCGGTTTACCGGGATGGCGCACAGTTTTTTCAGGGTAATGGTAAGGGGAACAACAATAAATAAGGCGACATCGTTGGTCAGAAAGGTCGACAGCAGCGCCGCCGCCAGCACCATAAATATCGCCAGTTGGCGCTCCGTGTGGAAGCGGCGGGTCATCTTGCGCCCTAATACATCAAAGTAACCGCTTAGCTCCACGCCTTTGGTTAGCAGCATCAGGCCGCTCAGGGTAATAATGGTGTGCCAGTCAATGGCCCCAGGCCAGGCCCGGGGTGTAAATGGCACAAACAGGCTCAGAACAACCCCGATGAGGATTAACAGCTGGAAAAAACGATCGCGCTGTAAGGCGCGAAGAATAGGAAAACTCATTCAGAGCCTGTTCCTTGCTGTTGCGTAAACCGGCTAAAAGCCTCCAGCGTTTCCTTACTGACATGATGCTCCATTCCCTCCGCATCGCGACGGGCAATCTCCGGACTGATACCTAACATCAGCAGGAAGTTTTCCACAATCTGATGGCGTTCCCGGCTCTCCTGCGCCAGACGCTCACCTTCAGCGGTTAAAAACACCCCACGCCAGGGAATCATTTCAATCAACCCAACGGAGGCCAGGCGCTTAAGCATTTTGGCAACCGTCGGTTGGGAAACCCCAAGACGAGCAGCCATATCCACCTGACGCGCCTCCCCCACCTCGATAATGAGATCGGAAATCAGCTCTACGTAGTCATCAATCAGCTCACGGCGATGTGCCTCGCGGACCTGACGAAATCCTTCAACGTGTTCTTCGACATTCACCAATTGCGTCACTTTTTTTGTTGTTGGCATACCTGCGCGACGACTCATTCTGCTTCCTCGTTCCTGTGACGCGTTAACAGCATCTGATTAGAGAACGCTCATTGTAAACCAGAGTTGCGCGGGCACAAAAAATTAACGTTTTAGCAATAGCTATATAATATAGCCTGTGCTATATCTGTATATAATAAAGACATCCCTCAAGGACTGATGGGATCGTGAAGTCAGGAGGTTTATATGAATGAATTTAAGAGGTGTATACGCGTGTTTAGCCACTCTCCCTTTAAAGTACGGTTGATGCTGATCTCAATGCTGTGTGACATGATTAACGGCAAACCAGAGCAGGATAAACCCTCAGCAAAATAATGCGGCGTCGCGGTACGCCGCTTCATTTTTTTGTCGTAACCTGATTACGGTGATCGGTTTCGTCCAAATAACCCTTCTTTTTGTCTGTTTTGCTGTTGCCCTCTCAAAACAATTTCTTTGTAGTAGTTGACCTTCTCATGCACACACTCTATCTTTTCGCAGCCCTGCATATATTGCGGCTCGCGGATGCGGACCCATTCCCTCTTCTCGCTCTCTCAGGCAGGCATGACCCTTTGCGCCAGGGGTAGCACATGGCGTTTTTGCAACAGTGGCATATGAATTTAACCCTCAAAGATTCACTTATTGCTCGTAGCCGGGCTATTAGTCCGTGGACTGGCTTTTATTTTTTACAGTCTCTGCTGATCAACCTCGCGCTGGGCTACCCACTAAGCCTTCTTTATAGCGTTGCCTTTACCTGTGTATTGATGCTGTTGTGGCGTACTGCGCCGCGCGCGCAAAAAACGCTGATTGGCATCTGTTCGCTGATTGCAGCGATGTATTTCCCATTCGGCCAGGCTTACGGCTCGCCAAACTTCAATACGTTGTTGGCGCTGCACTCGACCAACATGGAAGAGTCGACCGAAATCCTGACCATCTTCCCCTGGTACAATTACCTGGTTGGCGTGTTTATTTTTGCGCTCGGCGTTATCGCCGTAAGGCGTAAAAAAGACGAGCAGAAACGTCGCTGGAACAAGTACGACAGCCTGTGCCTGCTGTTTAGCATCGTTGCATTCTTTGTTACTCCGGTACAAAACCTGGCATGGGGCGGCGTTTTCAAGTTAAAAGATACCGGTTACCCGGTTTTCCGCTTTGCCAAAGACGTTATCGTCAACAATAACGAAGTGCTCGACGAGCAAGAGCGCATGGCTAAGCTGTCGAGCGTGAAAGACAGCTGGACGGTAACCGCCGTGAAGCCGAAATATCACACCTATGTTGTGGTCATCGGTGAAAGTGCCCGACGCGATGCGTTAGGCGCGTTTGGCGGTCACTGGGATAACACGCCGTTTTCCAGCACCGTTAATGGCTACATTTTTGCTGATTACATTGCTGCCAGCGGCTCCACGCAAAAATCGCTCGGCTTAACGCTAAACCGGGTCGTCGATAATAAGCCTCAGTTCCAGGATAACTTTGTCACGCTGGCCAACCGCGCTGGGTTCCAGACGTGGTGGTTTTCCAATCAGGGGCAGATCGGTGAATACGATACGGCAATAGCCAGCATCGCGAAACGGGCCGACGAAGTGCACTTCCTGAAAAACGGTGACTTCGAAGCCGATAAAAACACCCGTGATGAAGCCTTGTTGAAAATGACCGCTCAGGTGCTGGCTACCGAACGCACCCAGCCGCAACTGATTGTGCTGCATTTAATGGGTTCTCACCCGCAGGCCTGCGATCGTACTCAAGGGAAATATGACACGTTCGTCCAGTCGAAAGAGACCTCCTGTTATCTGTACACCATGACGCAAACCGACGATCTGCTGCGCCAGCTTTACGAGCAGTTGCGTAACAGCGGCAGTAGCTTCTCCATGGTCTATTTCTCCGATCATGGCCTCGCCTTTAAAGAGCGTGGAAAAGAGGTGCAGTACCTTGCCCATGACGACCAGTTCCAGCAGAACTTCCAGGTCCCCTTTATGGTACTGTCCAGCGATGACAAAGCGCATCGGGTGATTAAAGCCCGCCGCTCGGCGAATGATTTCCTGAGTTTTTTCTCTCAGTGGACGGGGATCAGCGCGAAGGAAATTACCAACAGCTACCGCTTTATCTCTGAGAAAAAAGCCGGGCCAGTGTATATCACCAACTTTAAATTGCAGAAGGTGGACTACAACCATTTGGGCACTGATATCTTCGAGACCAAATAGTCTCCTACCAGGCCGGATAAGGTATTTTGCCGCTATCCGGCACGTAACAATGCCTGATGCGCTGTGCTTATCAGGCATTCAACGACACGCCTTTCTGTATTACAGGCAAAAAAAATCCGCCCCAGAAGGCGGATTTTTTGTATCACCGAAGTGATTAGAAGCGGTAACCAACACCCGCGATCCAGGTACCTACGTCAACGCTACGAATACGGCTCTGCTCGTAAGAGAAGTCCAGAGCAACGTTTTCGATCGGGTTGAACTGCACACCGGCACCGTAAGAGAAACCGTAGTCGCTGGTGTCATGTTTGTCTGCAGGCGTTGCTGCATCCTGGAATTTACCGTAGCCAACACCTACAACACCGTAGACGCTTGCCCAGTCATTCAGACGGTAAGCAGGACCTGCAGTGATGCCGTAGTATTGGGTTTTGTTGTAATCGCCAAACGAGTCGGTACGATCTTTTTCAGTGTAAGTGAAGGAACCGATCACGCCCAGCGGGCTGTTGTCCTGCTCATAACGATACTTCAGGTTGAAACCGTTCATTTTGTTCGCTGCGCCCTGAGCATCGCTCTGAGCGTAACCACCAGTAACGGTAGAAGTAGCAGCTACAGCGGTACCTGCGGAGAAAGCCAGAACAGCGGCCAGTGCTGAAAGACATGCAATTTTTTTCATAACCACCTCAAATGTGCTTCAAGTAAATCTTAAGTTTTAAATATACCAAAAACTGATGGGAAACTCTTTGCGATTCGCGATGTCTAACGGAGCTTTTCATGTAACAGAACATTTCAGAAACCCGCTATCTCTTTCAATTAACATCACTTTTCTAATGATTTATGCCATTATTGCGCGCACAACACGGCACATTCATCCAGATGATTCCTAATCGCGCAGATTATTAATCCATCGTTTTCATGCCATTGTACGGATCTCAGTAATTTTTTTTTCAACGAATACTCAACCAGCCGAGCGTATTTCCATTACACTCGCTGTTTTACTTTTCTATACACAAACTCACGTGCATCGCAGCAAATCTGCGGCGTCCTGTGGGGAAGGTGTGTAACCATCATTTGACAGGAGAAAGGATGCCGGGGTCGTCACGTAAAGCGCCAGTCTGGTTGCCTATTTTGGTTTTGCTGATAGCTATGTCCTCTATTCAAAGCGGCGCATCGCTGGCGAAATCGCTGTTCCCTCTCGTCGGTGCGCCAGGCGTTACTGCCCTGCGCCTCGCTCTGGGAACGCTCATCCTTATTGCATTCTTTAAACCCTGGCGTTTACGTTTTGCCAAAGAGCAACGTCTTCCCCTGCTGTTTTATGGTTTGTCTCTGGGTGGGATGAACTATCTCTTTTACCTGTCAATTCAGACTGTACCGCTAGGTATTGCCGTAGCACTGGAGTTTACCGGCCCGCTTGCAGTGGCGTTATTTTCCTCCCGACGCCCGGTAGATTTTATTTGGGTTGCGCTGGCCGTACTCGGACTGTGGTTCCTGCTGCCGTTAGGTCAGGACGTTTCTCACGTTGATTTAACCGGTGCCGCGCTGGCATTGGGGGCTGGTGCCTGCTGGGCTATCTATATTCTTACCGGGCAACGCGCAGGCGCAGAACATGGTCCGGCAACGGTCGCAGTAGGTTCATTAATCGCAGCACTGGTTTTTGTGCCGATTGGCGTCATTCAGGCAGGTGATGCGCTGTGGCACTGGTCTATTCTCCCGTTGGGCTTAGCGGTAGCGGTCCTCTCAACTGCGCTTCCCTATTCGCTGGAAATGATCGCATTAACGCGACTGCCTACACGTACCTTTGGGACACTGATGAGTATGGAGCCCGCACTGGCGGCGGTGTCTGGGATGATTTTCCTCGGTGAAACGCTGACGCTTGTCCAGACGCTGGCTCTGGGAGCGATTATTGCTGCGTCAATGGGCTCTACGCTCACCATCCGCAAAGACCCACAAATTAAGCAAGTTGACGTGAATTAACCTGCCAATATTCTGCATGGTTTGCATAATCATGCAGAATATCTTGTTATATATCCCCACTATTATTATCGCCCTTTACTTCCCCGTTGAAGCACGCTATTTATGCTGAGGCATAGCATTAACACAATAATAACATCCCACTGCACCAAAATAACTTATCATATTGATTTATAATCATA
>NZ_JANEWM010000094.1:0-10913 GCF_028069825.1 Citrobacter sp. Igbk 14 | reverse complement strand
CATATATATCGATTAAGCCTATCCTATTCATCATACAAATATAATAAACGTGCCCCGCAAGAGAAGGCGCTTGTGTTAGCGACCGCCAGTCTTTCTATCTAACGAATTGAATCAACACATGTTAAATTGCAAAATCACCCCAATTGCCTCCGGGTTGCTGACTTTTTCTTGTCTTGCTGCCCCCCTGTCGGCCCATGCTGATGACACCATTACCGTGACTGCCTCCGCGCCTGCTCAATCTTCGTTTCCCGAGCAGGAGCCTGCGGCGGCTGAAAAAAAGGCGACGATCGGTAGCCTGGGCCAGCGAGAGTTAATCGATGTTCCGTGGTCAGTACAAACACTGTCGAAAAAGGTGATTGATCAGCAACAAATCAAAGATGTTAAGGATGTTTATCGCTACATACCGTCCGTTCAGGGAGAGGGTGTTCGACCACAAACCCGTGGCATGCAAGGGAGCGTGGTGCAAAACCATATGATTGATGGGCTGAATGCCGTTTCCACCACCGAATATCCGACAGAGCAGTTCCAGAATATAGACGTACTGAGCGGTATTGCGGGTTCACTATACGGGCCAGCCAACCCGGCGGGGATGTTTAATCTGGTCTCGAAACGCCCTCTGGATACGCCACTGCATCGGGTTACCGTAGGGCAAGGTACAGGGTCAGGAACGCTGGCATCAATGGATTTCAGCGGGCCTGTCGACGAGGGAGACAGAGTGAAGTACCGCCTCAACCTGATGAATGATGAAGGGCACAGTTACACCACCGATAGTCATGTTCGGCGGCAGTACGCGGGGTTGGGCCTGGATTTTCAGTTGACCGAGAAAACCGTGCTGGAGAGTAATTTCAGCTATTACCATTATTACGAAAAAGGCATGCCGGGCAGCTTTGCGCTGGCAAAAGGTGTGCAGTTTCCTTCGGCATTCGATCCGACTAACAGTAAATATGGTCAGTCGTATGCAGGTCATGATGATGAAACGACCACCGCGGACATGCACATCAAGCATGATTTTGACGGTAACTGGATGCTGGATCTGGGGGCCTTGCACCAGGTGGCTGACCGCGAATCGACGGCGGTAACCAATACCCTGACGGATAATCGGGGTCACTACACCACCACGACCTCGAATTCAGCGGCCAGTCGCTTTACGATCAACAGCTATTTAGCGAACCTGACCGGCAGCATTGATTCCGGCTGGTTGACGCAGGATATCGCGACCGGAATGCGCGGATTTGTATGGAAAAACTATAACCCGAGAAATGGGGGAACCTTTACGCTGGGGCATTCTTCACTTGATCAACATCCCGACTATCCACGCCCGCCTTATCCTGACTTTACTAATCGCTATCATTCGGCGACCACTACGCAGCATGCATTTCTGTTAAGCGATACGCTGCATTTCACTCCGCAATGGAGTTTGTTGCTGTCAGGTAGCGAAAACCTGTTTACCGTCAGCAACTATAACAAATCCGGTCATGAAACCAGTCGCCAAAAGGATAACGGCATGAGCGGCTCCACCAGCCTGATGTATAAACCGGTTGAGAACGTCACGCTGTACACCACCTGGGCTGACAGTTTGCAGCAGGGGGATACCGCACCGGCCGGGGCCAGCAACGCAGGACACGTACTGGATCCGTATCGCAGCCATCAGGTGGAGGTGGGGGCAAAATATGCGCCCGTCAAAGATCTGCTGCTCACCGCTGCACTATTTGAAGCAAAACGTCCCTTTGCTTATACCAACGACAACGGTGAATTTGCTCAGAACGGTACGCAGAAAAACCGCGGGCTGGAACTGATGGCTGATGGGCATATCACGGAAAATTTACGGGTGTTAGGGGGAGCCGCCTGGTTGGACCCCATGCTGCACAACACTGCCGCCAGTAATGCAGATGGTAAGCAGGTTGTCGGCTTGCCACGCTTTACCTCGAATGTGCTGGCAGTCTATAGCATTGAACAGGTTCAGGGACTGGATGTGGATGCCAACGTGCATTACGTCGGACGTCGGGCTACCGATAACGCGAATGATACCTGGGTAGGCAGTTATACCACGGTGGATATTGGTAGCCGTTATGCCACCAGACTGTGGAACACACCCACGACTTTCCGGTTTGATATCACTAACCTGACTGACCGCCGCTACTGGACCAACATTGTCCCCGGCGCGTTGACGGGTTATACGGGGGCCGGGGCGGCCAGCGCGCAACTTGGCGCCCCACGTCAGGCGCAGATTTCTGTTCAGGTTGATTTTTAAGGATTGCTGATGAAAACGTGCCACACATGGCTGCTCTGTGTGTGGCTGGCGTTTCCCGCCCTGGCCACGCGTCAGGTTGTGGATGATGCCGGTCACACTGTCACCGTCCCCACACAGGTTCAACGTATTGCGGATAGCTGGTTTGCCCATCACTCGGTGCTGATGACGCTGGGGGCGGGACGTCAGATTGTCGCCACCGTCAACCACCCACAGAGCCAGCCGTGGATGTTCAAAATAAACCCATCGCTTAATCAGGCCTTACAAATTCACGGGACGTCATTCAATAGCGAGGCCCTGCTGGCTCTGCATACCGACGTACTGTTTGTCGCAAAGGGCAAGGGGGATGCGCAGAGCTACAACCAGGCGGGTATCCCGACGCTGGAAATGGCATTTACTGATTATCCGTCGATGGAAAAGTCGGTCACGACCACGGCGGACGTGTTGGGTACGGACCAGGCGCGCGCCAGGGCGGTGGCATATAATCAATTTTTAACCCACACGATTGCGGATGTTCGCGCTAAAACGGCGACGTTAGCGGAAAATCAGCGCCCGCGGGTTCTGCACATTCAGTCGCTAAACCCGCTGAAAGTCGACGGTAGAAACACGTTGATTGATACCTGGATTGCGCTCTCTGGTGGGCGGAACGTCGCCGGGGAAGTGGACGGTAACATGAAAGAAGTCTCACCCGAGCGGGTGCTGTATTGGCAGCCGGAGGTGATTATTCTCGGGGCGGGATGTGGCGATATTGCCAGTTCACCTTATGCCGCGTTGTTCAAAGAACTTAACGCGGTGAAACAGGGCAAAGTCTGGCGCAATCCGGCGGGCGTCTTCCCCTGGGATCGCTATGGAACCGAAAGTGCGTTGCAGTTGCTGTGGGCCGCGTCAAAGCTGCATCCAACACTGTTTAGCGGTCTGGACATGGTTAACGTAACCCGCGATTTTTACCGCCAGTTTTTTGATTATTCGCTTAGCGAGGCGCAGGCGATGCGGATTTTAGCCGGCCTACCCCCACAGGGGTAAAGCGGGAAGCGCGGACGGGCAAATGCAGGCCAGTTCAGGGTTACACGCTGTATTTGCCGCGACGAACCGCGTGGCGGTATACCGTGCCTGGCGATAATGGGTTGCCAGCTATCACGTTATATAATTTAATGCATATCGAATTTTTCCCAGTCCAGATGGTATCTATGTTAACGCTTCGCTCTTTTGTGCTGGTTTGCGCCAGCATGTTTTTTGCCTTTTCCGCGCAGGCGGATCGCACTATCACCGATCAACTTGGGCGTCAGGTTACGATCCCTGACCATGTCGATAAGGTGGTTGTGCTGCAACACCAGACGCTGAATATTCTGGTGCAACTGGATGCTGCGCAGGATATTGTCGGCGTGATGTCGAGCTGGAAAAAACAGCTTGGGCCTGAGTTTGCCCGGTTTATGCCGACAATAACTACGCTGCCTACGCCTGGCGATCTCACCAGCGTGAATATCGAAAGTCTGCTGGCAATTCATCCGCAGGTAGTGTTTGTCGCCAACTATGCGCCCGCCGAGATGATCCAGCAGATTCAGAATGCCGGTATCCCGGTGGTGGCTATCTCGTTACGTCAGGATATTGCCGGGCAACAGAATAAAATGAACCCGACGATGGCTGATGAAGAGCAGGTCTACAACGACGGTTTAAAGCAGGGGATCCGCCTGATTGCGGATGTGGTAGGGCGTAAAACGCAGGCGGAAACGCTGATCAATTACGTCTTTACGGCGCGAGCAAAATTCAATGCACCAGTTGCAGCCATACCGGAAGCGCAAAAGGTTCGCATTTATATGGCTAACCCTGACCTTATGACCTACGGTTCCGGGAAATACACCGGCCTGATGATGCAACATGCGGGAGGGTTAAATGTGGCGGCGGCCAGCGTGAAAGGCGCACGTCAGGTGGCGCTTGAGCAGGTGCTGGCGTGGAACCCGCAGGTGATTTTTGTTCAGGACCGATATCCGCAGGTGGTCACTGAGATCCAAAACGATCCTAACTGGCAGGGCATTGATGCGGTGAAAAATCATCGCGTCTGGTTGATGCCTGAATATGCCAAAGCCTGGGGCTATCCAATGCCGGAAGCGTTGGCGATAGGTGAGCTGTGGATGGCTAAAAAACTATACCCGGATGCCTATAAGAATGTCGACGTGGATGCGCAGGCGCAGGATTACTACCAACGTTTTTATCGTGTGAACTGGCAGTCTGATGCTGCTAAGTAAACGGGGTTTCCCCCTGCAATCATTACTGATAGCAGGGGTGTTGGTGCTGGGGGTCAGTTCGCTGTGTCTCGGACAATATCCGCTGTCACTACGTGACGTGTTTTATCAACTCAGCCATTTTGGCGATGCACAGGGTATTGCCAGTCAGGTGATATGGACGGTCAGACTACCGCGTATTCTGATGGCGTTGCTGGCGGGTGGTGCGCTGGGATTGTGTGGTGCTACCTTGCAAGGGGTGTTTCACAACCCATTGGTCGACCCGCACATCATAGGCGTAACCTCGGGGGCGGCCTTCGGCGGGACGCTGGCCATTCTGCTGGGCCTTGAGCCGTGGCTGATGATGGGGTCAACCTTCTTCTTCGGTCTGGCGGCGCTCATTCTGGTGTATGCCATTGCGGCCTTACAGGGGCTGGAAAATACGCTGGTGCTGATCTTGTCTGGCATCATTTTAAGTGGTTTTTTTGCCGCGTTGGTGAGCCTGATTCAATACCAGGCCGATACGGAAGAAACCTTGCCGAACATCGTATTCTGGCTGCTGGGCAGTTTTGCCACGGCTAACTGGCATAAAGTCCTGCTGCTGGCGATCCCGGTATCCATTGCGGCGACGATGTTGTACCAGTTGCGCTGGCGGATAAATCTGTTATCGCTCAATGATAAAGATGCTAAGGCGCTGGGCGTGGCGGTGGTCCCGCTACGGCGTAGCGTACTGGTGTGCTGCGCGTTTTTAGTTGCCGCTCAGGTGGCGGTCAGCGGCAGCATTGCCTGGGTCGGGCTGGTTATTCCCCATCTTGCGCGGCTGCTGGTGGGGGTTGATCACCGTCGCTTGCTCCCGTGTGCATTCTGGATGGGGGGCGGTTTTATGATTGCGGTCGATGATATCGCCCGCACCCTGATGCATGCGGAAATACCGCTGGGGATCATCACCGCGTTGCTCGGCGCACCGCTGTTTGCCTTCTTGCTTATTCGTACCAGTCGTCGGGGGAAACAATGACATCTGTTGCGCTCAGTGTGAATCAGCTTAGCTATGGCTATCGCTCTCCATTGTTTGACCCCCTCACTTTTCAGTGTGAGCAAGGCCAGATCTGGGCGGTGCTTGGGCGAAACGGTCTGGGCAAGAGCACGCTGCTGGATACGCTTACGGGCACGCGACCCGCACTGGGCGGGAGTATTGACGTTCATGGGGGGATAGGCATTGTGGCCCAGCATTGCCATCTGCCGTTTCCCTATACGGTGAGCGATGTGGTGTTGATGGGGCGGGCGCAGCACGTAAAATTGTTTGCTCAGCCCAGCCGTCAGGATCAACAACGGGCGGAGCAGGCGCTGGAACAGCTAAACATTGCGCATCTCGCCGCCACATCGTTTAGCTCACTTTCTGGTGGTCAGCAGCAACTGGTGATGATTGCCCGCGCTCTGGTTACGGAATGCCAGACGTTGTTGCTTGATGAGCCATGTTCAGCGCTGGATCTTGCTAATCAGCAGGTCGTGCTACAGCTCATCAGCGATTTGGCACACCGGCAGGGCTGTAGCGTGCTTTTCTCGACGCACGATCCGTTGCACGCCTTACAGATTGCAACCCATACGCTGCTGTTGCTTCCCGAGGGCAAATGGCTGGCAGGGCCGACAGACGACGTGGTGACAGAAGACAATCTGTTCCAGGCCTATGGCCTGCCATTGCGAAAATTTAGTGTGGAAAACTATCAGACTCCGTTTATTGCGCCGCTGTTTGCGATCCAGCGCTAACGGGCAAGAAACCGGCGGCGGTCAGCAACGCCTGACCGTCGTGGGCAAGCATAAATTTAACCAGTCTCATCACTTCCTCAGAAGCATCGAGCACCGCGAGTTGGTATTCACACAAGATGTTCTGTGCAGCAGGAATAGCAACGTAGCGAACATCGGACTGTGAACCGAGTGCTTTTGCATAATGCGCGTAACCAATAAACAGATCGGCCAACCCCTGGCGAAGAATCCAACTGCTTGCCAACTCACCAGGCGGGATGCTGAGCGTATCGCGGCCGCCAACCAGTGGCAGGGCGCGTGCACGAAGCTGTCGTCCAAGGCCCGGTTCCAGTGCATCCATGTTGTCGAATAATGCCCAGGTATAATCACCGGAAGGGTCGCAACCCGGTGTGGATGTGCCAATACGCAGTGCCGGGTCGCGCAGTAAATCCAGCCATTCACCGCGCCGGTTGGTGACCAGACCCAGTTGATTCCAGCACAGTGTATGCGTGGAAACGGCCTGGCGTGTGTCCAGTAGCCGTTGCGGATGTGCCCGATTTGCACTGGCGAACAGTGCACACGGTTCCCCGGCTTCAATACGCTCGCGTAGCAACCCTGCCGGGCCATAGCCAACGTTGACCTCAATGCCGCTAAGGCGGGTGAACTGATTGAGCAGTGGGGTAAATGCCAGTCGTAAACTTCCCGCAGCAAGGAGGGTGATTGAAGAGGGCATGAAATCTGATCTCTGGGCTATGGCGGTTAGGCGAAGAAGATGAATGATACGCTCTGTACAAGGGATTTTGAAGGCATCTGGTGACGCGATTCCGCTTGTATCATTTGGTGTCGTAGTCACATTCATCGGGGTATTTGATCCAGGGTGCGGTGGGATGCTGACGCTATCTTTTTTTGTTCTATGCTTTGACCGTAATGAAAAGATCCTGAACGGGAACGGAAGAGGGCATGCGTGCAGGGGGAAGACAAATGACAATCTTGTGTAAGACCTGCGGAACGTCGTATGACGATGCGCAAGGGGCGATAACGCATTGCAAAATCTGCGAAGATGAGCGCCAGTATGTTCCCGTTAGCGGGCAATCATGGATCGATCCAGCCGTGCTTCACGCGACGCATACGAATAAATGGCAGCAGCATGAGCATTTGCTACTGAGCATTCAGACTGTGCCACGGTTTGCCATTAACCAGCGGGCATTTTTGCTACGCACCCCACAGGGGAATGTGCTCTGGGATTGTATTGCGAATCTGGACCCGGCCACGCAGACGCTCGTCACCGCGCTGGGTGGGTTGAGCGCTATTGCTATTTCGCATCCTCACTACTACTCCACGATGCAGGATTGGGCGGCAGCATTCGATGCACCAATCTATCTGCATGCTGACGATCGCCAGTGGATTATGCGTGACAGTCCCTCTATTCGGCTGTGGGAAGGCGATGTGCATAAATTGCTCCCTACCGTGACGTTGTTACGCCTGGGCGGACATTTTGCGGGGGGGAGTATTATGCATATTGATGATGGAGAGGGGATAATACTCGCGGGCGATATTCTGCAGGTCACCCCCGGTGCGGATGCAGTGTCGTTTATGTGGAGCTACCCCAATATGCTGCCATTGTCGGCAAGCGCGGTTATCCACATTATGCACGCATTGCAGGATGTCAGATTCGACCGACTCTATGGTGCATTTGAAGGTCAGGATATTAAATTTAATGCCAGACAGATTGTGGAGCGATCGGTGCAGAAGTATCTTACTTGTCTGCGCAAAGAATAGGGTGAATTTCAGGAGAACGTTTGAAAATTTTCGAAGTAGAAAAGCACCAAATCAAAGGGATATGATTTGGTGCGTCCGAGTGGACTCGAACCACCGACCCCCACCATGTCAAGGTGGTGCTCTAACCAACTGAGCTACGGACGCAAATGGTGCGTTCAATTGGACTCGAACCAACGACCCCCACCATGTCAAGGTGGTGCTCTAACCAACTGAGCTATGAACGCAACGTTGTAGGTGACAACGGGGACGAATATTAGCGGCACAGACCGAATGAGGCAAGAGGGAATTAGCATTTTTCTGCATGTTTTCACGCGATTGCAGAGTAATTAAGCAAGTTGATTATATTTTGTTGATTTTGCAGCGTGTTTTTTATTCAGACAGCGAACTGGAGCAGGCAGGGTCGGATTGAATTACAGGGGCGCTCAGCCTTTAAGCGCGGTAAGGATAGTGGTTTCTATTTTCTCTGGGGTAGTGAAGGGGTAAAACGCTTGAGCGGCTTGCCGTCACGCCCGATCAGGAACGTAGTAAAATTTCACTTGATCCGCCCACCCAGCGCGGCGGATAATTCGTTTTCAGGTAACGAAATACCGAGTGCGTAGCGGCACCGTTGACTTCCACTTTCTCAAACATCGGGAAGCCCACACTGTACATTCCATCATTTATATTAACCAACCTGACGAGCGTTCCATTCGTCGCGCGTGATTTCCCAAAGTTCAGAATCCAGCAACCCGCTGACATACTCTTTTTTTTCCGTCTTGATAAGCCGCATGCCGCTACTGTCTGATATACGTTTGGAACGGATATTGAGAGATGCTTTCGGCGCACGCAATACCGTCTTATTTAACGTATTAAACCAGTAATCCGTAGCGACATTACTGGCCTCACGCATAAAACCCTGCCCCTGATATTCCGGATCTAACTGAGCAAGATAAGAGAATCAATGTGGGGAGGATTTTGAAAAAATATTAATAACCAGAACCCCAGCACAAATAAGAAGCATGCCTGCGATCGCTGGAAAATCAAGTTTTTGCCCACTGACCAACCAGCCCAAAAGGCTGATTAATACGATTCCAGCACCTGACCAAATTGCGTACGCAATACCCGTCGGAATGGTCGACAGAGTCTGGGAGAGAAGATAAAAGGCGGTGCAGTAGCACACAATAGTTGCTACAGATGGCCATAGGCGTGTGAATCCGTCAGAGAACTTCATCAGGGTTGTACCTATGACTTCAGCTACGATGGCCCCGGCAAGGAAAATGTATGAATTCAAAATCTGATCCTATGTGACAATCTAAAGCAAATATCGTAGCACAAAGGGGTGGGTGAGTTTGAACACAGCCCGAACGACTACTGAAACGTCCGTTTCATGGCATCTGGCGAAGCACTGCAAGGTCCGCTTTGAGCGGGAGCAGATATTCAATGGGGATATAAAATGTAGCTAGTAAAACCGTCAACAAGTAATCTGGCAACTCGTGAAACGTGCGCCATCAGTATTGCTGCTTTATCGCGTCTATAAATGTATAGGAGGGTTCAATGTCTTCAGCTTTTCAACATCGTTTCATTCTTACAGGTGGTCCAGGGTCAGGCAAAAGCACGATAATTGATACGATTAAAAAACGAGGGTTTTGGTGCTCTAAAGAAGCGGGAAGAGGCGTTATACAAGATCAGGTGAACATAGGTGGCAATGCATTACCGTGGGCCAACCAGACTGCATTTGCAGAGCTCATGCTATCCTGGGAAATGCGTTCGTGGCACGAAGCTGAAGGGCAAACACAACCATGCTTATTCGACCGTGGTGTTCCTGATGTTGTAGGTTATTTAAGCCTTTCTGAACTTACCATACCGAGGCATTTAGAAAATGCCATCGAGAAATTTCGCTATAACCGAACCGTATTTATTGCACCACCCTGGCGTGACATATATGTACAGGATACAGAGCGTAAACAATCTTTCGATATCGCCATAGCGACATATCAGGCAATGGTGAAAACATACCGTACGTATGATTATCAGTTGATTGAATTGCCATGTGTTTCTGTAGAGGATCGTGTGGATTTTATCCTTTCCAGGATAGTGCGTTGATAAAATATCAACTACGCGTAATGACGAATCACCATACCTGAATCTGTCGCATTCCAGTGAATATACAACTTCCGTTCCTGGCACGGAGTGGACTAACTAACGGATCTGAAGGTCCGCTGTGAGCGATCTGCGGACGTTTTAGACCTCAGAACCTAACGCCTTAATCTATCCCGCAGTATGCATCCTTTAAAGTGTGGGATTTCGTGTGCATAGCTACGTAACTGGTGAATGTTATTGGGCATTCGGGGATATTGCTGTCTTTAGGTCGATAGCAAGCATCTCTGCTCGCTGATTCAAAGCATCTAACATGAAATCTTTTTTATCTTTTACGGTAACTAGTGAATAGTACGGCTCACTATTCGTACAGGTTAAGCGTGATATTGTAAAGTCATCATGATGAGGTATTAATGCACGATAGTTTCCTTCAGAGATAAACATAAATCGAGCTTTAGGATGTTCGTTAAGCCACATATATTTATTCTTACAAAAGAAAGTGTCTCGTGTGTCATATTCCATGGCTAATCCGTAACCGAATTTGATGATGGAGAATGTCTGAACACTAAATGCAATATATGAAATGTAACCAATAAAAAATAATGGAGCAAAAACAGACATTGAATAGTTAATATCACAACAGGGTGTTGCCTTTACCTTTTTCACCTGTGGAATAATAAGGGTTAAATAAGGGGTGCACATAAAATAAATAGCATAGTAGAAGATAAATATAAAAAGCAAGGCCGTGACTGCTGTCATGAGTTTGTTAAATGTGGTGTCAAAAGGAATATCAAATGAGTTAGAGACTAGCGAGCGAGCAAGATAATATGAAATTAAAGTTACTATTACCC
>NZ_JANEWM010000093.1:0-11132 GCF_028069825.1 Citrobacter sp. Igbk 14 | reverse complement strand
TTTTTATGCAAACCAGGAGTTTACATACGAGTTACAAATTAAATGGTTGGCGATATTATCCACATTACTAAATGTTGATGATTTCAGATGTTATCTATATCTGCTTCTTGATATCATTCTCCTTTAATTTCATGCCGTTAATTAATGTTTATCTCATCTGCCCATTGTGTTTTTTCATTGTAAGCTGTCGCAAGTTTGCTATTCAATCACCCCCTTTAAACTATAATATCCTCACGTATTGTGCTCCAGTCATAACCGCTTGAGTTTAATACATTACACCCCATTCTTAGATACTTAAGGTTTATTGTTTATGAATCGTATTGGCGGCAGAGTTCAACCCGTATTTTTGTTGTTCCAGGAAGCACCACAACCGTGTGGTTAGGGTGAGAAACACCCGATGCTTCAAGTCGTTGCATACCTGAAACTTCGCGATAAACGAATGCTTTGACAGTTTTCACCACACCACCTATATCTTTTTATTAAGCCAATCACCCATGCGATCAGGATGCGAATATGAATGCCTTGTACCCCACCCTTGAAGAAGCCATTGATGCAGCCCGTGAAGAGTTTCTGGCCGATAATCCAAGCCTTGAATCTGACGAAGCCAGTGTCCAGCAGCTGAACGTACAAAAGTACGTGCTACAGGATGGCGATATCATGTGGCAAGCTGAGTTCTTTGCCGACGAAGATGATGGTGAAGGCGAATGTTTGCCCATGCTGAGCGGTGAAGCGGCACAAAGCGTTTTTGATGGTGACTATGATGAGATTGATATTCGCCAGGAGTGGCAGGAGGAAAATACGCTCCACGAATGGGATGAGGGTGAATTTCAACTGGAGCCTCCCCTTGACACAGAGGAAGGCCAGACCGCAGCCGATGAATGGGATGAACGGTAGTTACTCGTAAGGCCCATGGTGTACATCGAGCGGTAATAGCAACGTATCAAACACCAGCGAAAACGGCAGATCCAGGATGGTGACATAACGCCACGCAGAGTCCCGGACGTCCCATTGTACGCCTGGATAGTATTGATTTCCGTGTCCTTGACCGGGGATCGTCCGGCTAATAATGCTGCCGCATCCGCTCAGAAGAAAGACCATCATTCCCACAGCCAGTATTCGCACTGGATACCCCATGACTTTTATATTCAGTATAAAAAAATACCGGCGCCAGGCCGGTATTTTTACGTTTCACACGCTTATTTTTTCCTGAGCGCCAGTGGGTTCAGGGTTATCCCCTGATAATAATTAACCCATGAAGAATACTTATCTGGTGAATTCCAGACGCGATAATGTAAACGCGCCATGGTCACCGGATCGCTTAACAGAACCAGGCGGCGATCGCGATTCAGTTTCTCCGGCGTTTCATTCAGCGCCTGCTCGACATGCCGATCACGTGCAATTTCAAGCACGTTACTCGCACGATGGCGCGCAGTAGCCATTGCCGTTGCCAGCGCGTTAAACGACGGGTTAAACACGGCGTGCATGAAACCGTCATCCAGCGAACGATTACGGTTCAGCTCCAGATAGTTATCCGTGTCCACCAGCACCTTCGGCGGAGAATACTCTTCCGGGATCAGGAACAGTTTCCAGCGTTTGGTACGTAACCCAACCGTTGAGCGGCTGGAAATGACGGAAACAAACGGCGACAGGATTAGTGAAAAGACAATCGGAGCCAGCCAGAACAGGAAACGCAGATCCAGCCAGGCCATCCCTACTGCCCACACCAGACCCAGCAACAGCTGAGAGCCGTGACGCATAAACGCCTCGCCCCACGGAGTGGAGTCGTCATCGCGTTGCGGCGAGTTCCACACCACCTCCCATCCGAGGAAGGCACTCACTACGAAAACAGTGTGGAACAGCATACGCACCGGCGCCAGCAGCACGGAGAACAGAACCTCCAGCAGCAGCGACAGCGTGACGCGAATAAATCCACCGTATTCTTTCGTGCCTTTGCACCAGATAAGCAAAATACTTAGCAGCTTCGGCAGGAACAGCAGCACCATCGTTGAGGCAAACAACGCGATAGCCAGCTCAGGACGCCACTGCGGCCAGACCGGGAACAGCTGACGTGGTTGCAGGAAGTACTGCGGTTCCGTCAGCGCATGGACCACCTGTAAGGCAGTAGAAAGTGCAAGGAACATGAACCATAACGGTGCTGACAGATAGGACATCACACCGGTCAGGAACACAGCACGATGAACCGGGTGCATCCCTTTAACCAGGAACAGACGGAAGTTCATCAGGTTACCGTGGCACCAGCGACGGTCACGCTTGAGCTCATCCAGCAGGTTCGGTGGCAGCTCTTCATACGAGCCAGGCAGATCGTAGGCAATCCACACGCCCCAGCCCGCACGACGCATCAATGCCGCTTCCACGAAGTCATGGGAGAGGATCGATCCCGCAAACGAGCCTTCGCCCGGTAGCGGTGCAAGCGCACAGTGCTCAATAAACGGTTTCACACGAATAATCGCGTTATGACCCCAGTAGTGCGACTCACCCAACTGCCAGAAGTGAAGTCCGGCGGTAAACAGTGGGCCATAAACGCGGGTAGCAAACTGCTGGCAGCGCGCGTACAGGGTGTCCATACCAGACGCTTTCGGTGAAGACTGGATAATCCCGGCATTCGGATTCGCTTCCATCAGGCGTACCAAACCAGTCAGACAATCTCCACTCATCACGGAGTCAGCGTCCAGCACCACCATATAGCTGTACTGGTTTCCCCAGCGACGGCAGAAGTCATCGATGTTACCGCTTTTACGCTTCACACGGCGACGACGGCGGCGGTAGAAAATCTGTCCTTCGCCCTGCACTTCAGCAATCAGCTCCATCCACGCCTTTTGTTCCGCAACGCAGATATCGGGGTTGTAGCTGTCACTCAGAATGTAAACATCGAAATGCTCCGCATTCCCCGTGGCTTTAACCGACTCCCACGTAGCGCGCAGGCCCGCAAATACGCGGTCAACGTCCTCGTTACAGATAGGCATGATTAGCGCGGTACGATGCTCGGGATTCAGCGGTTCATCCCCTACCGTTGAGGCAGAAATACTGTACTTGTCACGCCCAATCAGCAACTGCAGGAAGCCCATCAGCGCGGTCCAGAAACCGGCTGATACCCAACAAAAAAGCACGGCAAACAAAATGAGGATACCGGTCTGTAGCACATAAGGCAGCAACTGCATAAAGGAAACCCACAGGTTCTGCCCCATCATATCCGCCGGATTAATGAACGCCCATCCCTGATAAGGAAGGATCGTCTTCATATACCAGGTCGCTACGACCGTTTGCGCCAACGTTAAGATCAACAGCGTATAACGGCGGATCGTGCCAACGGTACGCCATTTCTGCTCACTCTCTTGTTCTTCTTTCGTCAAACGAGAAAGATAACGCGGTGTGACATCGCGCCCGCGCAGGCGATCCCAAAAACGACCAACCGGGTTAGTACGCCAGGGATCGGGAAACATTGAGGTACGTGTTGCTTTCGGCATTGCCTGCAGCTGGTCACGCCCTTCATCATCCTTTATCAACTGATCTTTGGCCAGAGAGTCTGGCCAGGCTTGCTCAAGGCGAGCTTTTACAGAACCCTGCGGTGAATCATCTTCGCGCGAGTAAGTACGGTGCTCGGCATCCAGCGCCTGATGAACGGCGCGGATGTCAGTTTTCGGCAGTGCCGCTTTTTCGATATCCGAAAGCGGCATTGCGTCAATATACTCAGTTGTCTTATTCATTGGCAGGTAACTGGTAGCTCCAGGTTTCACTCAACGGCTGATCGGCATTGGCCAACGCAGCACGCATTTCAGTGGTTTTCTTCGCATCTTTCACTTTCACGCGCAGCATCAAACGCCAACCTTTCGTAACCGGGTTGTAACGCACAGTGCTTTCCACGATTTCACCGTTGTCGCCAATGCTGGTTTGCGCGGTAATTGGGGTGTCCTGCGGCAGCTTTTTCATCTCGGTGCCGGTGAAATCCACCACAAACGCGATAGTGCCGTCAGGCTGGCGAATGAGATTGGATTGTTTGACATCCCCTGTGGAACGGCGAGTCTGCTGCACCCAGGCATTTTCTGGCGCATGAAGCTTATCTTCATCACGCGTAAACGTCAGGGTGTACTTAAAGTTCATCTCTTTGCCTGCTTCCGGCAGTTGATCCGGCGTCCAGTAGGCAACGATGTTATCGTTTGTTTCGTCGTTAGTGGGGATCTCAACTAATTCAATTTTGCCTTTACCCCAGTCACCTTTTGGCGTGATCCAGGCACTTGGGCGCAGGTCATAACGATCGTCAATATCTTCGAAACGGGAGAACTGACGTCCACGTTGCAGCAGGCCGAATCCTTGCGGATTTTCCATAGCAAAGCTGCTCACCGCGAGGTGTTTCGGGTTATTCAGCGGACGCCAAATCCATTCGCCGTTACCAGCATGGATAGACAATCCGTTTGAGTCGTGCAGCTCAGGACGATAATTTGTCGTCGGAGAAGGCTGGTTCGGCCCGAACAGGAACATACTGGTTAACGGAGCTACGCCCAGTTTGCCCACTTTATCGCGCAGATAGACTTTGGACTGAACATCCACAACCGTGTCACGGCCAGGAATAATCACAAAGCGATACGCCCCGGTCGCGCGCGGGGAATCCAGCAAAGCATAAATGGTTAAACGTTTATCAGTTGGTTTTGGACGTTCGATCCAAAACTCACGGAAGCGGGGAAATTCTTCGCCAGAAGGCAGAGCGGTATCTATCGCGAGACCGCGCGCAGACAGACCATAGACCTGGCCTGCACCAAGTACGCGGAAATAGCTGGCACCGAGCATGCTGACGATTTCGTCGTTTTTATCTTTGCTGTTGATCGGATACAGCACTTTGAACCCGGCGAAACCGAGATCTTTTACCGTGTCTTTATCGTGCTGCACATCGCCAAAATTAAAATAATCCGGGCTATATTTGATTTTTTTCACCGCAGTCGCGGTGACTTCGTTAATCTTGACCGGCGTGTCGAAGTACATCCCCTGGTGGTAGAATTCGAGCTTAAATGGGGTCTTGAGATTGCTCCAGTATGCTTTGTCGCGATTAAACTGGATCTGCTGATAATCCGCATATTTCATGTCGCGGAAAACGGAGGGCAAGTTACTTTTTGGCGCCTCGTAGCCTTTATCGGCTAAGGATTGAGCTTGCTTTGCAACATCATCAATACTGAACGCCCAGCTCGATGATGTGTACAGCGTTAACATTACTGCTGCACCCAACCAACGCATTTTCATCATTTGTAGTTTATGTTTCATAATTAGTAAGCACTTCCCCCTTTGTGTGCTTATATTGATCCGATCCATTTTAATGGATAATCGGGTATTCCGACAACTGAATCCCTGTATTGTTCGCGTGCTGGCTCATGGTTTAAGCAGGTTCGCCTACCTGTTTTCACTTTGAGTGCTTATCCTGGAGACAGGTTGTTGGACTTCGTGTAGGGTTGCCTTCGAATGTAACCATAATTCGTCTTAGGGATAAGACGAAAAGTCTGAGAATACGTAACTGTCTATGAGCTCTGTATCTCCACCGCGTGAATATTTCCTGGATTCCATCCGTGCCTGGCTGATGTTGTTGGGAATTCCCTTCCATATCTCGCTGATCTACTCCACACATACCTGGCATGTGAACAGCGCGGAACCGTCATGGATATTGACCCTCTTTAACGACTTTATTCATGCATTTCGCATGCAGGTCTTCTTTGTTATTTCGGGTTATTTTTCATACATGCTGTTTTTGCGCTACCCCTTAAAGCGGTGGTGGAAAGTGCGTGTTGAACGCGTGGGGATCCCTATGCTGACCGCGATCCCGCTAATCACGCTGCCGCAATTTATCATGCTGCAATATGTGAAAGGCAAAGCCGACAGCTGGCATACTCTCAGCGGATACGATAAATACAACGCTCTGGCATGGGAGCTGATTTCTCATCTGTGGTTTTTACTCGTCCTTGTCGTTTTAACAACCGTGAGTATGTGGGTGTTTAGCCAAATGAAACATCGGTTGACGAGCCCCGATGGCGCCAGCAATTCCACGGTATCGATGACGAAACTGACGTTGATATTTTTGTTGCTTGGCGTCGGATATGCCGCCGTCAGAAGAACAATTTTTATCGTCTACCCTTCTATTCTCAGCGATGGCATGTTTAATTTCATCGTCATGCAAACGCTGTTCTATGTGCCGTTCTTTATGCTCGGCGCACTGGCGTTTATCAATCCGAAGCTGAAAGCACTGTTCACAACGCCCTCGCGCGGCTGCACGTTCGGCGCGGCATTCGCTTTTGTGGCTTATCTGCTCAATCAACGCTATGGAAACGGCGATGCCTGGATGTATGAAACCGAATACGTGATAACGATGGTGATGGGACTGTGGATGGTTAACGTCGTCTTCTCGCTCGGCCACCGTTTATTGAATTTCCAGTCAGCCCGCGTCACCTATTTTGTCAATGCATCACTGTTTATCTATCTGGTGCATCATCCGTTAACGCTGTTTTTCGGTGCCTATATCACACCGCACATCACATCAAATCTGCTGGGTTTTCTCTGTGGGCTTCTGTTTGTGGTCGGGATTGCGGTGATATTGTACGAAATCCACTTGCGGATACCGGTGCTGAAGTTCCTCTTTTCCGGGAAACCCATCGCTAAGCAGGATAAAAACAAAGCCATTGCCGGATAGCAGGGCTGTGATTGCATGGTTCAGAGCAGCCATTCAATCGGTAATACAGAGGCAAGCCTCACCAAAACCCGCTTCCAGAATCCTGTGGCGGGTTCTTTTTTCACTACCCGTTCACAGCCGCCAGGACAATCTACCCAGTTTATCCGGCCCCAGCGATCCAGGCGCAATTGCCAGGCCACATCACGCTGACTTTGCATAAAGCGTTTATGAATCAATGACGCCAGCACTTCACTCTCAATCACAAATCCCATTTCCGTGTTGAGCAACGTTGAGCGCGGATCAAAATTAAGCGAGCCGATGAAGACTTTGCGGCCATCAATACTGAAGGTTTTCGCATGCAGGCTGGAGCCTGAATTCCCGGTCAACCCGCGATCGTGCACCACTGCGCCGCGATCGCGGGTTGGTTTTAGTTCATACAGTTCCACACCATAGCGCAGTAATTTTTTCCGCCAGCGCGCATATCCTGCATGCACAATTGCCACATCATTCGCTGCCAACGAGTTAGTTAAAATAGCAATCTTTACCCCTTTTCTGACCAGGCGCAGGAGTTGTGCGACTCCGGCACGTGTCGGCACAAAGTAAGCAGAAATTATATCAATGCGCTCAGTGGGTGACCCCATGACGTCAAACAAACGCTGCGGTAATAGCGAGTGACGCGGAGCCTTCCCCTCTCCTTTTGCTGGATCGTCACTGAGCAGTCGCGTTTTGGCCCAAATCAGCGACAGAGATCCCTGATCGAGATGCGTCATAAACTGGCTGGTCTCCAGTTTGTGCAAATAGCGTCGGGTAATATCGTCGTTATACCAGGATTCAGGCAGTTCAATGCGTTGGGGCGTTTCTGACTCAGACAACGCCAGGACTTTTTGTAACGTTGAAACTGACTGACATTGCCAGTATCGCTCAAAATCGTCCGCGACCTCTTTCACCACCGGTCCGATGGCCATCACGTCAAGATCGGAAAACAACGGTTCTTCACCCGCACCAAAATAGGCATCTCCGATATTACGCCCACCAACCAGCGTCACTACACCGTCCGCGGTATAACTTTTATTGTGCATGCGGCGATTGAGCCGGGCAAAATCGGTTAAATACCCCACCGCGCGAAGGATGCGAAATGAGAAGGGATTAAACAGGCGGACTTCAATATTCGGATGGTTATCCAGCAGACGCAGCGTGTCATCAAGGCCCGGCGTGTTGTTATCATCCAACAGCAAACGAACCCGTACCCCACGTTTTGCTGCTGCCAGCAGAACAGAAAACAGCAGCAGCCCGGACATGTCGTTCTCCCAGATGTAATACTGCACATCCAGCGTTCGTTCCGCCATTTCTGTCAGCCGATAACGGGCTGCGAAAGCATCCAGACTGTCATCCAGTGCCAGAATGCCGCACTGGTCAGGATGGCTTACGCACAATGGGGTAATGGCACGCTCAAGTCGCGTCATATCAGGCCGTGTTATCATCGCCTTGTTGGGTGAGTAATCTCTTGTATAGTCTGGCATTTTCCTCATCAAAACACACGAAGTAGATTTGATCAGGTAGCGCACGGCGGATGATAAATTTCAGCACCGTATTCACCGCTATCTCCGCCGCCGCCGCACGTGGATATCCATAGGCTCCGGTGCTGATAGCAGGAAACGCAATAGATTGATAACCATTGGCCAGTGCCAGTTGTAATGAATTGAGATAGGCCTCTTCAAGGCGTTCAGCTTCATGATGATTGCCGCCCTGCCAGACCGGCCCAACAGTGTGGATCACCGCTTTGGCGGGAAGATTTCCCGCCAGGGTGATAACCGCATGACCGGTTGGGCATTCGCCCTGTTGCTGTAATACCTGCTTGCAGGCTTCCAACAGTGCAGGTCCAGCTGCGCGATGAATCGCTCCATCAACGCCGCCGCCGCCCAGCAGCGAGGAGTTGGCTGCATTGACAATCACATCAACGGCGATTGTCGTAATGTCGCCCTGTAAAACATGAACACGCGATTGCATAAGTTCCCCCTGACAAAACACTCTCTGTTAAGTGTACAGCAGGGTTTTCTATGAAATCTCACTTTTTAACCATACAGGTGCATATCTACTCCAGAACGATTCATTTATATTCAATATTAAGAATCGCCAGATTTTTCTGTTCATTAAGGTACTGCATTTTCACACTGGCAATCTGCTGGAGGCTTTGAGGGGCCATCGCTATCTGTTGTGTGTTATAGCGACTACTCCGTAACTTGCCGTCACGTATACATGACAATTCAATCTGTTGTTGTTGCGAGTTCACCTCGCAAGGTGATTCAACTATTGCGCCACGGAAATGGATAATTCCGCCAGGTGTGATTTGCTGCGCCGTTGCGGAGAACATAAAAAAAGAAGTAACACATAAACTGGTACTTAAAATACGTTTTAATAAGGTGCTCATAAGGGTTCCTCAATGATAAACCATCCTTGAGGGATCGAAGTGATCCTTCACCGCTGCGATTAATGACCAAATAAAAACGTTTTCACGTCTCTATATTCATAGAACAGCACCGCTGTCCCAGCCACACCCTTAAAGCAAATACAATAAAAAATCATGAACGACTGCTTGAATCAGGCCACTGCTGGGACAGATGCAATGACTGCCCATCCGAAACGGTAACAACAATGTTGACCGTATCCTCAGGTGAAATATTAAAGCTCAGTTTTGTTAATTCAATCGGCCGATTAGCAGGGATCGACAGGCTTGTTTTCTGTTGTGTTTGGCTTTGTCCCCCCGACCCTTTACGTATGGCAAGAACTTGAACCTGACACACGCACGGTTGAGATAACGTCACCTGCGGAATAATGGTATACATCTCCCCTTGCTGGGTTGTATTAAAGGTTATTTGATTTGAAAGCGCGGCAATAAGTAATAGCGTATGCATAATATGCTCCCGAAAAAAAACAGGGCTTTCGCCCTGTTTATTATCAGTCATAAAACTGAATTAGTGCTGGTTAGCTGTCGCATTGTTGCCATAACCAACCTGCTGAATCAGAACGTTCGAGTCAGATGCAGTCTGATTAACTACCGCACCGTTACGACCACCGAACTGAGTTACACTGATGTCAGCATTTTTTGCATTCCACTGATTGATATCAGCGCTGTTCTGGAAGCCAGTCTGTTTCAGGCTAATGGTACTGTCATCAGCACCTTGCCCGACGGTAGCACCGTTACCATGTCCGTGTTGTGTGATGGTCACGTCTGATTTACGTGCATCACTTTGCAGCGCATTCGCAACGTTACTTGACCCATATTGGTAAATACTCAATGAAGAGTCCGGGCCATAATTACTGCCACCGTTATGGTGACCATTGCTGTTCAATTGCGGAACAAGGCCTGCCAGAGCACTGCCAGAAACTACGATTGCTGCGAATGCTGCCACTTTTAAAAGTTTCATGGTAAAACCCCCATCGGATTGATTTAAACGTCGTTCACGGATTAGCGTTGAGTAACGCGAATTGCCATTTGCGACTGTCTCTGCACCACAACTGCTGTTTTTTGTGTACCGTACTGGGTAATATTTGCTTTATTACCAGAACCTTTCTGGATAATCATCGCTGTATTACCGTAAGAACTTTGTTTAATACTCGCATCATTGGAGCTGCCCGTTTGATCAATATATGCAAAATTATATGATCCTGTCTGATCTGTTCTCGCCCGGTTACCTGAACCTTCTTGCGAAATGACCGACAATAACTTGCTGCCCTCCTGGCGAGTATTTGCACTGTTAGCAGTGCCAACCTGACCAATAATGGCTGCCTGATTAAATGAAGACTTACTTAATTCATTTACCGCAAAGTTATATTCTGAATTAGCTAAATCATAACTGGTTGCGGATGCAATCCCAGGCACACCCAGTATTGTAAACATCATAAATAACAACTTGTTTTTCATGCTGTCACCCTGGACCTGGTCGTACATGAAGTTAAATTAATTACCACTCAAATTGTTGTTAACATGACTTACATTTGTTAACGCCACGTTACGATGAAGAGTATGTCCGTTGAAACATTTTAAATAACTCACCCGCGAGTGGTATTTTTATATCCAGATTCACACCAAAGTACTAATTAACAGTGAATAACACCGCTACAGGTATAGGTTTTATTTTTATTTCACCATTGGGGATGAATTTCTATGCAGTCGCTAACAACGTGCACTTTCCACGATTTCAGGGCTTCGCAGCACCGCGTCGCGATAGTCATCGATGCAAGTCGTGACAAAGGTCAGTTTTTTCCGCCTAAAATTGTCCAACGTAAAGTGGGACAAAGAATTTTGAATTCATTAGAAATCTAAAACTCGATGATTATAAATTAAAACATTATAAATCAATGAATTACTATAATTTGTATGATTTTTTAAATCTATGCAGCAACGGTAAAATGTACAACTTTCCTATCAAATCTAAACTCCAACAAAACCAAAAAATCACATTTAAAT
>NZ_JANEWM010000092.1:0-11374 GCF_028069825.1 Citrobacter sp. Igbk 14 | reverse complement strand
CACATAAATATATAAATAAAACAATACGTTCAGCCATCATCACCCTTTGAATTATGGCTACCCTTACTTTTGAGGCTCTATGCGCTTTAAACGGGATAGTACACATCATGAAAGACGTTCGGGAGCTGGCTACGTTGTATAGCTATGTGGGCACCCATAACCCTTACTGGCGTTTGTCAGAGGATTGCAACATCCTGCATTTCTCTATTGACGAAGCGGCAGAAACGAACCAGAACATCGAATTATCACCTGAGCAAGCCGACCGCATTCGGGAGATGACGGTCATCACGTCAAGCCTGTTAATGACACTGTCGATTGAAGACGACGATATCCCTGTTCACCTGGTTGGGCGGAAAATCAATAAACGCGAATGGGCCGGAAGTGCATCCGCCTGGGATGATACCCCCTCGGTCGCCCGTGATTTGGCACAAGGCCTTTCTTTTGCCGAACAGGTGGTCTCTGAAGCCAACTCCGTTATTGTCATCCTTGACCGCATGGGCAACATTCAGCGTTTCAATCGCCTGTGTGAAGAATATACCGGACTCAAAGAACGCGAAGTGATTGGTCAAAGTGTCTTCACGCTGTTTATGAGTCGACGCGAAGCCGCGGCCTCCAGACGCAACATCGATGTTTTCTTTCGCGAAGGCAACTCATATGAAGTCGAACGTTGGGTGAAGACCTGTAAAGGTCAGCGACTATTTCTGTTTCGCAATAAATTTGTGCACAACGGTAGCGGTAAAAACGAAATATTTCTGATCTGCTCAGGTACCGATATCACCGAAGAACGGCGTGCTCAGGAGCGCCTGAGAGTTCTGGCAAATACCGACTCCATTACCGGATTACCTAATCGGAATGCGATTCATGAGCTGATTACTGAAGCCATTGAGAATGCAGGAGATACTCAGGTTGGTATTGTGTACCTCGATCTGGATAATTTCAAAAAAGTAAACGATGCCTACGGACATATGTTCGGCGATCAACTGTTGCAAAGCGTATCACTGGCGATTCTCAGCTGTCTTGATGATAACCAGTTACTGGCCCGCTTTGGTGGCGATGAGTTTATTGTCCTCGCGACTGGAACATCTCAAGTGGCGCTGGAAGCCACGGCATCACGTATTTTGACCCGTTTGCGCCAGCCCTTCCGAATTGGCCTGATTGAGGTTTACACCGGTTGTTCGATTGGAATATCCCTTGCACCACAGCATGGACACGACTGCGAGAGCGTTATTCGCAATGCCGATACCGCCATGTATACCGCAAAGGAAGGCGGACGTGGACAATTCTGCGTTTTCTCTCCGGAAATGAACCAGCGAGTATTTGAGTATCTTTGGCTGGATACCAACTTACGTAAGGCGCTGGAAAACGATCAATTGTTGATTCATTACCAGCCGAAAATAACATGGCGTGGTGAAGTACGTAGTCTGGAGGCGCTGGTGCGCTGGCAATCCCCTGAACGCGGCCTCATTCCTCCGCTGGAGTTTATCTCCTACGCTGAAGAATCAGGCTTGATTGTGCCGCTGGGGCGCTGGGTTATTCTCGACGTTGTTCGTCAGGTCGCAAAGTGGCGCGATAAAGGGATTAATCTGCGAGTGGCCGTGAACGTTTCTGCTCGCCAGCTTGCCGATCAGACGCTGTTTACCGACCTGAAACAGGTGCTTCACGACCTCCATTTTGAATATTGCCCTATCGATGTCGAATTGACCGAGAGCAGTTTAATTGAAAACGAACAACTGGCACTGTCCGTTATTCAGCAATTTAGCCAGCTTGGGGCACAGATCCATTTAGATGATTTCGGGACGGGTTATTCATCGTTGTCTCAACTTGCCCGCTTCCCACTTGATGCCATTAAGCTGGACCAGGCGTTCGTCAGGGATATTCATAAGCAACCCATTTCACAGTCGCTGGTGCGCGCCATTGTCGCGGTGGCGCAGGCGCTTAACCTGCAGGTGATAGCTGAAGGTGTTGAAAGTACGAAAGAGGATGCCTTTTTAACCAAAAATGGCGTCAATGAACGTCAGGGTTTTTTGTTCGCCAAGCCAATGCCAGCCGCTGCGTTTGAGCGTTGGTATAAACGTCATCTGAATAAAAAAATGCGGTAACGCAACAAGAAAAGTGGAAGGGATAAACGTGAAAAATAGCCAAAAGTGGACACAGTGTGATGATCATATCTGTATGTAATCACAGAATATATAATATTCTCCAATCATTCATGTTAATACTATTTTTCCCTTCTCTTTTGGCATGAATTTCTGCATCATGAAATTCAAACCTTTTTGACATTAGGATGATGACCATGTCTGATATCGACGCACAACGTCTGGCCGAGCGCATTGATACCGTGCTGGATATTCTCGTTGCAGGCGATTACCACTCAGCTATCCATAACCTCGAAATTCTCAAGGCTGAACTGTTAGATACGGTCAAAGAAGATGCTGCGTCTGTGTCAAACAAACCGAAGGCCCCGTGGGAGATCTGATGACCTCACTCACGTTATGTCGCTGTAGCCATCAGATTTCAGATAACGCAGCTACCGTTTAATTTCCGATACGATATCGCTATAAAAATTAATACTATGAATTCCCGACAACAATCTATTTTGCAGATGGTGATTGATAAAGGTCAGATGAGCGTGGCCGACCTGGCTAAAATCACTGGTGTATCCGAAGTGACGATTCGACAGGATCTGAACACACTGGAAAAACAGAGTTACTTGCGCCGTGCGCACGGTTTTGCGGTGTCACTGAACAGTGATGATGTCGAAACGCGCATGATGACCAATTTCACCCTTAAACGTGAACTGGCTGAATTTGCGGCGTCGCTGGTCAATCCTGGTGAATCCGTCTTTATTGAAAATGGCAGCAGCAATGCGCTGCTGGCCAGAACGCTGGCGGAACAAAAAGATGTCACCATCATCACGGTCAGTAGCTACATCGCGCACCTGCTCAAAGAAACACCGTGTGAAGTCATTCTCCTCGGTGGGATCTATCAGAAAAAAAGCGAGAGCATGGTCGGACCGTTGACTCGCCAATTTATTCAGCAGGTACATTTCAGTAAAGCCTTTATCGGTATTGATGGCTGGCAGGCCGACACCGGCTTCACCGGGCGTGATATGATGCGCTCTGATGTGGTTAATGCGGTTCTGGAAAAAGGCGCAGAGGTGATTGTACTCACCGATAGCTCTAAATTTGAGGCTATTCATCCCTACACACTGGGCCCGTTGGACAGATTCAGTCGTGTAGTTACAGACTCCAGACTCAGTGCCAGTGTGCAAATGCAACTTGAACACTCGGGTTTAACCGTCAATATCATTGATGCCCACGCATAATACTTCAGCAGATGATTTGTCTGCGGGCAGATCATCTTCTCTCTGAGACTTATCCGACGGTCCAATTAAGACTTTTTACCTGTCGTTAACAGGATAAAGTCGTAGAATTAATGTTAGCGATATAACAGGAGCGAACAATCACCTCAAGATTTGATTGTAATGCCCTGCGCTAAACGGTTTCGCGGAAATATCTTTAGTCGTCCTATTTTGGCGCTATCATTAAAGTGAACTGGATTCCGTGATTCAATAATTCAGGAGAAAGTATTATGTTAGTAACGAGCAAAAAAATGACCGCTGCCATTCTGGCGATTACACTAGCAATGTCTTTGAGTGCCTGCTCTAACTGGTCCAAACGTGACCGTAACACTGCAATCGGTGCAGGTGCAGGTGCGATAGGCGGTGCAGTCCTGACTGACGGCAGCACGCTGGGTACGCTGGGTGGTGCTGCAGTAGGTGGTATTATCGGCCACCAGGTGGGTAAATAATTTACGGTTGAACGGCTCGATATAATAATACGTTTACTTTTTCAGGTTTGTATTATTAGAAAAGCCACGGAGTGTATCCGTGGCTTTTTTTATTAGCCGCCTGCCAGCTTAACTTTCATTCCTTTGGCTTCCAGCAGCGATTTTATCAGGTCGCGTTTATCACCCTGAATTTCAATTACGCCGTCCTTCACTGCACCACCACAGCCACATTTTTTCTTCAGTTCTGCGGCTAATTTGACCAGTGCAGCGTCATCTTGATCAATACCGGTAATCAGGCAAACGCCCTTACCTTTACGACCGCTGGTCTGACGCTGAATGCGAACAATGCCATCGCCCTTCGGACGCTCTGCTACCACTCTGGGCTCATCAATTCGCCCGGACTCCGTTGAATAAACCAGTCGAGAGTTTGAGTCGCTCATTTATGCACCTCGATTCAGAGAGGCGTTGATCATCTTCAGCGTTTGCGCCGGATCTTCCGACTGCGTGACTGGACGACCAATCACCATGTAATCCACACCAGCGGCCAGCGCCTGCTGTGGCGTCATAATACGGCGCTGGTCACCCGCCTCACTGCCTTCCGGACGAATGCCAGGCGTCACCAGCTTAAATGCCTGACCAAACGCCTGCTTGAACCTCACCGCTTCATGCGCTGAGCATACTACCCCGTCCAACCCACAATTTTGCGTCAAACGCGCCAACTTTTCAGCATACTCCGCAGGTGACAACGTCACTCCAAGATCGACAAGGTCGCCGGCTTCCATACTGGTCAGGACCGTCACCGCAATTAACAGTGGCGCATCTTTACCAAAAGGCAGCAATGCTTCACGGGCAGCGGTCATCATTCGAGCCCCACCGGAAGCATGAACGTTTACCATCCAGACACCAAGGTCAGCTGCCGCCGCGACGGCATGCGCCGTGGTGTTGGGAATATCATGAAACTTCAAATCCAGAAAGACGTCGAAGCCGCGCTGTTGCAGATCCCGTACCAACTGAGGTCCAAAAAGTGTGAACATCTCTTTGCCCACTTTCAAACGGCAATCGCGAGGATCAATTCTGTCGACAAAAGCTAATGCCTTATCACGATTTGAATAATCCAACGCGACAACGACGGGAGAATCAGTAGCAGCACGGGAAGAAGATGAAGCAGTAAACGTCATGACCAGACCTTCTTGATGATGGGCGCACGAACGGCGCAAAATGGGTAAACGGCGTGCATTCTACCTGTGGTAATAGGAAATTAACAGGCGCGTTTACATTTCTGCGAAGCGATGTGGCGCAGGGGCCTAAGTGTTGGATGAAGAAAAACAAAGTAGTATGTTGTAACTAAAATGAGTTTTTTTTAAAAATTAGAGCCCATCCAGACCACGAATTGGCTTGATGGTTGACCAGGAGCGGCACGATGGGCAATGCCAGTACAGCGAATAAGCAGTAAACCCGCACTTTTGGCAACGATAGCGTGGCTTGCTACGCACTTGCTCGCCAACCATATCGCGCAGGACCATCAGACTCTCTTTTGCGCGCCCTTCTTCCGCTTCATTAAGATGGTAATCCATCAGTTTATGGAACACACGCATCGTCGGGTGGCGTTGCAACTGACGGGTGATATAAACCTGCGCAGTATCAGTCCCCTCACGCGCCTCAAGAATATCAGCCAGCATCAACTCCGCGGCAGCACCGGTGTTTTCTTCGACCGCACGGCGTAAAAACTCCGCCCACTCATCGTTTTTACCCAGTTGTTGATAGCAGCTCTGCAGCATTTCCAGCGTTTCACTGACCAACTCTTTATCCTGGGAGATCACGCGTTGCAGGCATTCAACGGCCTTCGCGTAATCTCCCTTCAGCATATAAACGCGCCCCATCATAATCGAGACACGAGCACTGTTTTTGTCTGCAGCGGCTCCCTTTTTCAGCAATGCCATGGCGCGATCCACATCGTCGCTGCCCATTTGCTGCAAGGCCAGTTCACAGTAAAAATGCGCAATTTCAATGCGCTGATTATCTTTGCCGAGTTTCACCAGACGTTCTGCAACATCAATAGCTTTTTGCCATTCACTGGTTGCCTGATAGATTTGCAACAGTTGTTGCAATGCCCCCACACGGAAATCCGTTTCATCAGTCAACTGATTGAACATGTCTTCCGCACGGTCATACAATCCGGCAGCCATGTAGTCACGTCCCAACTGCTGTACAGCCAACAAACGCTGCTCGTATGTCAGCGAAGCACTTTCCATGAGGGTTTGGTGGATACGGATAGCACGGTCAACTTCACCGCGTGAGCGGAACAGGTTTCCGAGGGTGAGATGAGCCTCAACGGTGCCGGTATCCTCTTTCAACATATCGAGGAACAGATCCACCGCTTTATCTTGTTGGTTGCTCAAGAGGAAGTTAACCCCGGCGACATAGTCGCGCGAAAGACGGTTAGCTTCATCCTGCTTTGTTTGTTGCGCACTTCTGCGACCCATATACCACCCATAGGCAGCGGCTACAGGTAAAAGCAGAAACAACAACTCCAACATAAATAATTATTCCTTCACAACCGACGAGTCGGCAGTTACCGCAACGTCGGTCGCAGGCGCAAGCTGGTTTTCCAGGCGTTTAATTTTACGTTCGGCACGTGCGAGAGACACACGAACCTTCAGCCAGAAGAGGCCGCAAATTAACCAACCAATCGCAAAACCTGCAGCAAACAATACAGCAAGCAGCGTGGAGATACGATACTCACCCTGAGCTAGCAGGTAATTAAACGTAACCTGTTGATCGTTTTGCGCACCCAATGTCACCGAAATAACAAAAATCGCCAACACCAGTAAGAAAATGAGTAAATATTTCACATTACTTCCCGTTATGTGGTTTGAGCGAATAAATCGTGTACAACTTACCGCGTTAAGCCCTTTAAATTACCATTTTCACGACGAGTGCGAAACGGAAAAGCGCCTTACGCTGTATGATTTGAGGGCTAAATTTGAAAAATCAATCACGGTCTGCGTTATTGCTCACGCTGCGCTATTTCCTTCGTCTCCTGGACGGGAGGTGTTAGAGGTCCACATACTCGCTGTGCAAGCCATGTTGCCAGCGTAACCAGCAGCCACGAAATTAGCGTCGCCACAACCAGATCCCGCGGCCAGTGCATGCCAAGAAGCAAACGACTCCCCATTACACCGGTTGCCCAGACGAGTAAGAACACAATCGTCAGCGTGCGCCTGCGTGGCCATAACAACCCGACACCCAGTAACGCCCAACTGGCAGCAAACATCGTATGCCCTGAAGGAAAAGCAAAACCAGTCTCTTTTTGCCAGTGCTTACGTAAAAAAGGTGGAATATCCTGCTGCCCGGACAACTGATCTTTTACTAAGTGCCCGCGGTCTTTACGTTTTAAAGTGTAGAACTCATCTACCGGAACATGGTGCGTTTTTTCCAGCCACAGAACAAAGGGGCGGGGCTCCTGCACCCTCTCTTTAACCCAGGATTTCACACCCTGGCCAATTAAGATAGCCGCCGCCAGGATCGCAAATAGCATAACCGCTGCCTTCAGACGAAATCGCAGGCACCACAAAAACCACGCACAGAGGACAACATGGGTGATAATCCCCCAGGGCTGCGTCACCGTTTCAGTTACCCAGTATAAGGATTTTAACCACCAGACATTCTGCCCAGGCTGCCAGCTCCAGCCGGATATCCATACAGAAACCGGCATAATCAGTAACAACCCTGCGCCTACAGTGGTTCGCTTGGCAATAGACAGCATTGCGTCTCCTTTCGTCGATAAGTCCCACAATCATAACTGAAAAATCCACACACCGGGAAAATTGACAATTTTGTGCCATTCGAAAATGAATGCGTTGCTGCAATTAGGTGAACACCCTTGCCTTATGGCAAAATAGTGCAATACAGAAGCCAACAGGCGACGGCACGCACAGTGCCAGCATAATCTGGAGAATTACATGCAGCTTAAACGTGTGGCAGAAGCCAAACTGCCAACCCCCTGGGGTGATTTCCTGATGGTGGGATTTGAAGAACTGGCAACCGGACACGATCATGTCGCACTGGTTTTTGGCGATATTTCAGGCCAGACGCCTGTCCTGGCACGTGTTCATTCCGAATGTCTGACCGGCGATGCGCTGTTCAGTCTGCGTTGTGATTGTGGCTTCCAGCTGGAAGCGGCACTTACGCATATCGCTGAAGAAGGACGCGGTATTCTGCTCTACCATCGTCAGGAAGGACGTAACATCGGCCTGCTGAATAAGATCCGTGCCTATGCGTTGCAGGATCAGGGCTATGACACCGTCGAAGCCAACCATCAGTTAGGCTTTGCGGCAGACGAGCGAGACTTCACCTTGTGTGCCGATATGTTCAAATTATTGGGTGTGGATGAAGTCCGTCTGCTAACCAATAACCCGAAGAAAGTGGAAATTCTGACAGAAGCTGGGATCAATATTGTGGAGCGTGTGCCACTAATTGTTGGCCGTAACCCGAAGAATGAACACTATCTGGATACCAAAGCCGCTAAAATGGGACATCTGCTAAGCGAGTGACATTCTCGCTTGCTGACGATGCAAAAAGCCTGCGTAAGCAGGCTTTTTTATAATTTAATTCAACATATTACGAATAACATAGTGCAAAATGCCATCGTTTTGGTAATAGGTTAGCTCTGTCGCGGTATCAATACGGCAGCGACACGAAATCACCTCTTTACTACCATCCGCACGGACCATATTCACCGGGATAGTCGCTCCCGGTTTAATATTTTGTAAGTCCGTAATATCAATGACCTCCTCCCCGGTTAACCCCAGGGTTTTACGTGTAACTCCCTGCGGAAATTCCAGAGGCAGGATCCCCATACCAATGAGATTAGAACGGTGAATACGCTCAAAGGACTCGGCAATCACGACGCGAATACCCAACAAACGCGGGCCTTTCGCAGCCCAGTCCCGACTGGAACCTGACCCATACTCCTTACCGGCAACAATTGCCAGAGGGGTCTTCTCTTGCTGGTATTGCATGGCGGCGTCATAGATAGCCATCACTTCTGCACCTGGCAAATGACGCGTCATTCCCCCTTCCACACCCGGTACCATTTCGTTACGGATACGGATATTGGCAAACGTACCACGCATCATTACTTCGTGGTTTCCGCGGCGAGAACCGTAGGAGTTAAAATCTTTACGCTCAACACCGTGATTTTGCAAATAACGCCCGGCTGGGCTATCTGGCTTGATGCTCCCCGCAGGAGAAATATGATCGGTGGTGACGGAGTCGCCCAGCATCGCCAGGATACGTGCACCATGGATATCCTGAACCGGGTCCGGCTTCGCCTGCATACCATCAAAAAACGGTGATAACCGGATATAGGTTGAATCCGACTGCCAGCCATAGGTATCTGCACGATCAACATTAATCGACTTCCATTCCGGCGTGCCTTCGAACACCTCGGCATACTCTTTATGGAACATCTCAGTAGAAACCTGTTCCACAGCACGGGCGATTTCCTGCGCACTCGGCCAGATATCTTTCAGATAGACAGGATCGCCTTTTCTGTCATGGCCTAGCGGATCTTTCGTCAGATCAATATTCATATTCCCGGCCAGCGCATAAGCCACCACCAGCGGTGGAGAAGCCAGCCAGTTTGTCTTCACCAGCGGATGGATACGCCCTTCAAAGTTACGGTTGCCGGAAAGCACCGCCCCTACCGTCAGATCACCTTTTTTAATCGCCGTTTCAATCGGGTCAGGTAACGGGCCAGAGTTGCCTATACAGGTAGTACAGCCATAACCAACAAGGTTAAAACCCAACTCATCAAGGTACGGGGTCAGTTTTGCCTGCGCCAGGTAATCAGAAACGACTTTTGACCCAGGAGCCAGCGACGCTTTCACCCACGGCTGGCGCTTCAGACCAAGCGTGACCGCTTTTTTCGCCAGCAATCCAGCCGCCATCAGAACGCTGGGATTGGACGTGTTGGTACATGACGTGATCGCTGCAATCACTACAGCACCATCCGGTAGCTGATATTGATGACCGCTCATTGCATAGTCGACCGGCTGACGATCTTTTTGCGAGCTATTCACTTCCAGTTCATTACTCGCGGCGAATGCTTTCGGTACATCACCCAATGCAACACGATCCTGCGGACGCTTCGGTCCGGCCAGGCTGGCTTCCACAGTGCCCATGTCCAGCTCCAGTGAACTGGTAAACACAGGCTCATCACCTGGGTTACGCCACATCCCCTGTGCTTTAGCATAAGCACCGACTAATTCAACCTGCTCTTCACTGCGCCCGCTCAGACGCATGTACTCAAGAGTTACCCCGTCAATTGGGAAAAAGCCGCAGGTTGCTCCGTATTCCGGCGACATGTTTGCAATGGTCGCCCGGTCAGCGAGCGGCAGGCTGTCCAGCCCATCGCCATAGAACTCAACAAACTTACCAACCACACCGTGTTTACGCAGCATCTGAGTGACGGTCAGTACCAGATCGGTCGCGGTGATCCCTTCACGAAGTTTACCAACGAGTTTGAAGCCCACGACATCCGGAATCAGCATTGAAACCGGTTGCCCCAGCATGGCGGCCTCAGCTTCAATCCCTCCTACACCCCAGCCCAGCACGCCGAGACCATTAATCATTGTGGTATGGGAATCGGTGCCGACCAGCGTGTCGGGGTATGCTACCCACTCGCCGTTTTGCAACTCACTCCACACCGCTTTGCCCAGGTATTCGAGGTTTACCTGGTGGCAAATTCCTGTTCCCGGTGGAACAACACTGAATCGGCTAAACGCCTGCTGCCCCCATTTCAGAAATACATAGCGCTCATGGTTGCGCTCCATTTCCAGGCGAACGTTTTCTTCAAAAGCATCATCGTCACCAAAACGGTCGACCGTAACGGAGTGATCAATAACCAGATCAACAGGTGACAGCGGGTTCACTTTTGCGGTATCCCCGCCAAGACGTTTAACCGCTTCGCGCATGGCGGCCAGGTCGACCACCGCCGGAACGCCGGTGAAGTCCTGCATGAGAACGCGAGCGGGTCGGTAGGCAATTTCGCGATCGGCATGAGCCGCTTTCAGCCATTGCGCCAGAGCATGAATATCTTCTTCGGTAACAGAGTCACCGTCCTGCCAACGCAGCAGGTTTTCCAGCAATACTTTTAGTGATTTAGGTAAACGGGTTATATCACCCAGTGATTTGGCAGCCAGGGGCAAACTGTAGTAGCGGTAGGTTTTATCTTTAACCTGCAATGTGTCCTTACTGGCTTCTCGTAGGGTAGACGACATAGCTCCTCCTTAAATGACAGGGGTGGATCCCCTGACTCTCCTCAGGGTTAGTATTAAAGATAACACAAACAAAATGTAACGTTTTGATAACAACTCAAATTGATAAAATAGGTGAACGACAAAAGATGACGAACTATGCAAGTGGCGGGGAATAAGATTGAAGTACGGTAAATGAACAGACCCGATACATCGATGCAGCCGGCAATACGCTGTTTAGATGGCGTACCTCGATTGTGATGTGATTATTCATACTGAATTAAATAAGCACGCTAATACTTATTATTATAAAAAACGTATTGCTT
>NZ_JANEWM010000091.1:0-11513 GCF_028069825.1 Citrobacter sp. Igbk 14 | reverse complement strand
TTATTTGTATTATCATTTTCATCAATTATCTTACTGCCTTTGAATTTTTAACAAAGGAAGTTTGACTATGCGTTTAAAACCTGTTGCCTCTGTCGTTCTGTCCTGCATAGGGTTTACCAGCCCCTTTGTCTTCGCTGAAGACGTGATGGTAGTAACCGCTTCGGGTTACGAAAAAAAGATCACCAACGCGGCTGCCAGCGTTTCCGTTATTTCACAGCAAGAGTTACAAACCAATAAATATAACGATTTAGGTGAAGCTCTACGTTCTGTGGAAGGTGTGGATGTCGAAAGCAGCACGGGTAAAACCGGCGGTCTGGAAATTAGCATCCGTGGTATGCCAGCCAGCTATACCCTGCTCCTGATTGACGGTATCCGTCAAAATGGAAGCAGCGACGTGACACCGAACGGCTTTTCGGCCATGAACACCAGCTTTATGCCTCCACTGGCGGCAATCGACCATATTGAAGTAATCCGCGGTCCGATGTCGACGTTATACGGTTCCGATGCCATTGGCGGTGTCGTCAATATCATCACCAAAAAGAGCACCGATAAATGGAGCACGTCCATTAATACTGGTGTTAACCTGCAAGAAAGTAATAAATGGGGTAACAGCACGGTCGCCAACTTCTGGTCAAGCGGCCCATTGATCGCAGGTGTACTGGATATGCAGGTTCGCGGCAGCACCACACAGCGCCAAGGCTCCAGTGTCACTTCGCTGAGTGATACCTCTTCCACCCGCGTGCCGTATCCTACGGAATCCGAGAATTACAATATCGGTACTCGTCTGGACTGGAAAACCAGCGACAGCAATACCTTGTGGCTGGATCTCGATTCCGCCAGACAACGTTACGATAACGATGATGGACAACTTGGCAATCTGACCGGCGGATATGATAAAACGCTGCGTTATGAACGTAACAAAGTGACGCTCGGCCACGATACCGCATTAACATTTGGTACCTGGAAATCCTCTGTGGGCTGGAATGAAACCGAGAACAAAGGCCGCCAGTTGGTCTCCTCGGCACTGACACCAGAGAACGCAAACCGGGCTGGCGACGCGCGTGAACTGAAGAACACCAACGTTATTCTGGATTCCATGCTGCTGACGCCGTTAGGTGACGCGCACCTGTTGACCCTCGGGGGGGAATACTGGGATGCCCGCATGAAGGACGGTGTCGTGCTGGCCAATACCGGCGAGACATTCCACCAGAAAACATGGTCGGCCTATGCTGAAGATGAGTGGCATATCCTCGACTCTCTGGCCTTAACCGTGGGGACACGCTATGAACATAACGACGTCTTTGGGGGGCACCTCAGCCCACGCGCCTATATGGTCTGGGACGTCTCCGACGAGTGGACCCTCAAAGGCGGTGTCACAACGGGCTATAAAGCGCCATCGCTCAGCCAACTTCATAACGGCATCAGCGGCGTGACGGCACAGGGAACCGTCAATACCGTCGGGAACCCGAACCTTAAACCTGAAGAAAGTACCAGTTACGAAACCGGGCTTTACTATGAGAATGACGCTGGGCTGAACGCCAACGTCACGGGTTTCTATACTGAATACAAAAATAAAATCGTTTCGTATTCTATCGATGATAATACCAACAGCTACACCAACAGCGGTAAAGCAAGAACCGATGGTATCGAGTTTGCCAGTACATTCCCGCTGTGGTCGGACTCGCTGAGTTTATCTCTCAACTACACCTATACCCAGAGCAAGCAAAAAGATGGCGAGAATAAAGGCGCGCCACTGAGTTATACCCCGAAACACATGGCGAACGCCCGTCTGAACTGGCAGGCAACGGAAGATATGAACGCCTGGCTGAGCGCTCGCTATCGCGGTAAGGCTCCACGCTATACGGAGAATTACGACAACCTCAGCGCAGCACAAAAGGCAGTGTATGACGACAAAGGCGCAAATTTAAAAGCCTGGACCGTTCTGGACATGGGCATGTCTTATAAGCTGACCAAAGAACTGACGCTGAATACAGCGGTGAACAACGTACTGGATAAAGACTTTAGTGACGTCACACTGTACCAGGTTGGCCGCAATAGTACTTATGCGGGCGACTACTATCAGACTGCACAATCCACGACCGGATACGTCAACCCCGGCCGTAACTACTGGGTCTCCTTAAACTACCAGTTCTAGTTTTGCTTACCTCTGTTGGCCAGGCTATAACTGATAGCCTGGCCGCTATCAGCGTGTTTTCGTAAGCGGATTGTCAGTATTGCGCATACGTAAGGAGAGACAATGCCCTTTTCAACCACTGAACGTCAGGCACTCCTGTCATTAAATGGCGTTGGCCCCAAAGTCATCGAGCGGCTTGAGCAACTGGGTTTCCACTCGCTTGCCGATCTCAAAAACTCTACTGTCGAGGATATTACCCAGCAAGCGGCGTCTATGGTCGGCTCAACGTGCTGGAAAAACAGTCCGCAAGCGAAAGCGGCAATTGCCAACGTCATAGCGCTGGCAAGTGCGTCGTCGTTACGCTGATTTAGCGTATCACCCGAGCAAGAGGAACGTGCGCGATTTAACCGTTTCTGATTTTCCCATTGATACCCGGCTGCGGTTTACCAAACAGATAACCTTGCGCGAAATCGCAGCCCAGAGCCTGAAGGCTCGCCAGCTGTTCCTCTGTTTCAACACCTTCTGCAACAGCTTTCATATTCAGCGATTTCGCCATACCCGTAATAAGCCTGATGATATTAAGGGCGTCTTCCTGTGTGGATATCGAATGCACAAAGGACTTGTCTATTTTGATTTTATCGAAGGCAAGTCGACTCAGTCGCGAAAGAGAAGAGTATCCGGTGCCAAAATCATCGATGGAGATTTTTACCCCCAGAGCTCTGAGCTTGTTAAGTGTATTCATCGGCGTATTGCTCTCGGTAAAGAGAGAGGATTCCGTCACTTCCAGCTCAAGACGCTCTGCAGGAAGCCCGGTTTCTTTCAGAATGGACAGCACGATTCCGGCAAAGGCCTTGCTGCTTAGCTGGACAGGTGAAACATTGACTGAAATTTTAACCGGTACCACCCAGGAAGCCGCTTCCCGGCAAGCAATTTCAAGCACAGATTTTCCCATCTCGTTAATCATGCCTGTTTTTTCAGCGACAGGAATAAAACTATCCGGCGGCAGCAGTCCCTTTAGAGGATGTATCCAACGAATAAGAGCTTCATAGCTGTAAATTTCCCGGCTGAAAGAATCAACAATAGGTTGGTAATAAACCACGAATTCTTTATTCACTATGGCCATTGCCATATCATGTTCAAGGGTTCTGCTTTCTTGCAGCTTTTCTAACATCCGCTGCCGGAAGACTTTTATTTTACCCGAGCCTTCATTTTTCGCTTCATAAAGCGCCAGATCGGCAAATTTATAAAGGTAGTCGGAACGGTGCTCAGTTTCTGAGATAACAATACCAACACAAGTGGTTATATTTATAATTGCGTTATAAATAGTGTAGGGTTGGTTGATATAATCACATATTTTTTGAGCTCGGGAAACGGCACGGCTCTCTGTCAGACCGCTCGAAAGAAACGCAAATTCATCGCCACCTAAGCGATATAGCGTGTCTGAACCCTGGCTCATAGAAATCAAACGATGGGATATCTGACGTAATAACATATCACCAGCGTCATGGCCATACGTATCATTTACCTCTTTGAATCGATCTAAATCGAACAACATCACCGTCACAGAGTCATTGTTTTTTTCTGCCATCGCGATGGTTTTACTTAAATCCCCCCAGAACAACTGGCGATTATTCATTTCGGTGAGCGAGTCGTGATAGACGTCATACTCCAGTTTTGCATTCTGGATCTGCAGTTTTTCTTTAGATTCCTGAAGTTCCTCAGCAAGGCACTTAACCTGGAGGTGTGCTCTCAAAATATTTCTGTTCTGGAAAAAAATCAGAATCCCCAGTATCGCACTCAATATTATAAGCAATACTGAAGTCGCCGAATATATATAATACAGGGTTTGAATATTCGTATTTGTATTATTAATCGAGCTAACATCTTTATCTAATGCACCGGATGAAAGATGGGCTAGCGGTGCATCAAGCGCATGCATTTCTTTCAAATATGTCTTGAGTTCTGAACGGTTCATTTTCTCAAGATGAACATCCAGATAATCAAGCATTTTCTCAAGCTGTATAGCCAGTTCATAATGCGCTGGATTACTTTCTATATAATGTCCTAAATCACCTTCTTTTATTAAATCGCTCTGGCTGAGCATAATGTCGAGACGCAGGCGTACAGCATCAAGCGTCATCGTATCATCACTAATGTAGAGACCAAGCCACGATTCAAATCGGTAATATTCTGATACCATTTGAACAGCAGACCATGAGTCGGCATAGTGGGTCAGTTTCTGTAGCTCTTGTTGTCTTTCGTGCACAAGGAAAGATATATATCCGGTAGATATAAAAAGGAAGAATATAATGCCAGCCAGTATTCTGTTCATGATGGTCCTCTGAACCTCTACTCAATTTTCATTGAGCTGACCTGCCATGCTGACCTTGAATAAAAAATCTGATTATTCAGTTCAGGAATACTGTCATACGGATACACGATGAATAGCGGGCCTTTATCACGGATGCGCATATATTCTCCGTTGATTTTTAGCGCAAGAATAACATTATATTTCTTGAAATCACTGAGTGGGATAGCGGTGGTGTAGTCATTGAGCGCAGTGACCTTAACAACAGAACCTTTTGCCCCGACATAATCCATGAGCTTTTGCAGAGAGATACCCGTAAAGGTAGTGCGTCCATTATACCAGGGTGAGGTAGTCTGGAAACTTACTGTGCCCAGTTTCTCGAGACTGGCGATATCAAAAACGGCTTTCCCGTCTTCATTGGTATTTTCTATATTACCGGACAGTGTTAAAAGGACTTTACCGACAGGCTTGGGAAGTTCACCAGCCCAGACCTGAGTAGTGACAACGAAGCTTAACAACATAACAATTAACCGCATTCTAACCTCACCAATCTATCGAATGTAAGAGAATTATAATTTAGTTATTATGCTATTTACACATGCTACCCAGCGATTATTGATGCAGAAAGCCCATCCGTTTTTTAATTCATTGAAATCAATAAGTTAACCATCATTCATTTTTTAATATTGTTTAAAAAAGGCTGTTGATGTTATTTGAGGCACAGTAAATTTCACTATCGCCGTACAAAAAATAAGCCACCTGTTTAGTCAGTAAAAATAAACACACACGAATATAAAGGTCTATTTTTTTATGCAACAACAGGATATTGTTTTTCCAACCGAGCGCTTCGCACCTCTCATCGAATGCGTGTTGCGCAATGAATCACCAGGACCTGGTTTTGCTGCTTATCCATAAAAAATATGATTGCTAGACGGGTAGAGATATCCAGATGAGGGTACAAAATACAAATCTTGCGCAGTGCCCCCTATATTCGCCCCGAGCCACAGCCGGTTTATAGCTGTTTTAATCGCCAGCAAATTTCATTAAAAAAAAAGGGAACCACCCGGCTCCCGTTCTCATACAACCCAGAATCTGGATTACATGTTTTCGATGATCGCGTCACCAAACTCTGAACATTTCAGCAGCTTAGCGCCGTCCATCAGACGTTCGAAGTCATAGGTTACGGTTTTCGCGTTAATCGCGCCTTCCATACCTTTAACGATCAAGTCAGCCGCTTCGACCCACCCCATGTGGCGCAACATCATTTCTGCAGACAGGATGATGGAACCTGGGTTCACTTTATCCTGACCCGCGTACTTCGGTGCAGTACCGTGGGTGGCTTCGAACAGTGCACATTCGTCACCAATGTTGGCTCCAGGTGCGATACCAATACCACCGACCTGTGCAGCCAGCGCATCGGAGATGTAGTCACCGTTCAGGTTCATACAAGCGATAACGTCGTACTCAGCGGGACGCAGCAGGATCTGTTGCAGGAACGCATCGGCGATAACGTCCTTAACCACGATCTCTTTACCGGTTTTCGGGTTCTTGATTTTAACCCACGGACCACCATCGATCAGCTCACCACCGAATTCTTCACGCGCCAACTGGTAACCCCAGTCTTTGAACGCGCCTTCGGTGAATTTCATAATGTTACCTTTATGAACCAGGGTAACAGAATCACGATCGTTAGCGATGGCGTACTCAATCGCTGCACGAACCAGACGCTTGGTCCCTTCTTCAGAACATGGCTTGATACCGATACCGCAATGTTCCGGGAAGCGGATTTTCTTCACGCCCATCTCTTCGCGCAGGAATTTAATCACTTTCTCAGCGTCAGCAGAGTCAGCTTTCCATTCGATACCCGCGTAGATGTCTTCAGAGTTTTCACGGAAGATGACCATGTCGGTCAGTTCTGGGTGTTTAACCGGGCTTGGGGTGCCCTGATAGTAGCGAACCGGACGCAGGCACACGTACAGGTCAAGCTCCTGACGCAGCGCAACGTTCAGAGAGCGAATACCGCCGCCAACTGGGGTGGTCAGTGGGCCTTTGATGGCAACACGATATTCACGAATAAGATCCAGGGTTTCAGCAGGGAGCCAGACGTCCTGGCCATAAACCTGAGTGGATTTCTCACCGGTGTAGATTTCCATCCAGGAGATTTTACGCTCGCCTTTATAGGCTTTCTCGACAGCAGCATCGACAACTTTGATCATCGGTGGGGTTACATCAACGCCGATACCGTCGCCTTCAATGAACGGGATAATCGGATTTTCAGGAACGTTGAGTTTGCCGTTTTGCAGGGTGATCTTCTTACCTTCCGCCGGAACAACTACTTTGCTTTCCATTCACCTCTCCTTCGAGCGCTTCTGGTTCTGCTCGTCTGTCATCACGCTGCATGTGCATTTGCGTCCTGCTACACGGATGCGTTAGAGCAACTTTTTGTTAATGATTTGTAATGAGCGTGTCAATACTACCCTATTGTTCGCCGCCATGAAAGACACTCGTTCTTAGGCTATAATGCGGCAATTGATATAATCTGAAAATACCATGCAAAAAACTTCTTTTAGAAATCACCGGGTTGAGCGATTCAGCTCACGACAAGTCACTAAACAGCGTAAAGAAAACCAGCCAAAACGGGTGGTTTTGTTCAATAAACCATACGATGTTTTGCCACAATTTACTGACGAAGCAGGACGCAAAACGTTAAAAGATTTTATTCCTGTTCAGAGTGTCTATGCTGCTGGTCGTCTTGACCGCGACAGCGAAGGACTTCTGGTGCTGACCAACGACGGCGCGCTGCAGGCCCGGTTGACGCAACCCGGCAAACGTACGGGGAAAATCTATTATGTCCAGGTGGAAGGTGAGCCAACCCCCGAAGCGCTGGAGGCTCTGCGCACCGGCGTAACGCTGAACGATGGCCCCACCCTGCCTGCTGGTATCGAAGTGGTAGAAGAACCCGCATGGCTATGGCCGAGAAACCCGCCTATTCGGGAACGGAAACATATCCCTACCCGTTGGTTAAAAGTAACCTTATATGAAGGCCGCAATCGCCAGGTACGTCGTATGACAGCACATGTTGGATTTCCTACACTGCGGTTAATTCGTTATGCGATGGGGAATTACACGCTGGATAATCTCGCTAACGGTCAATGGCGGGATGCAACTGTATAAGGAACAGGTATGTTTAAACCGCACGTCACCGTTGCCTGCATTGTGCATGCAGAAGATAAGTTTTTAGTCGTTGAGGAAACCATCAACGGCAAAGCGTTGTGGAATCAACCCGCCGGACACCTGGAAGCCGATGAAACCCTGATACAAGCCGCGGCACGCGAGCTGTGGGAAGAAACCGGGATCAAAGCGCAACCACAACACTTCATCCGAATGCATCAATGGATTGCCCCAGACAGAACACCCTTTTTACGTTTTCTGTTTTCTATTGAGCTTGCCAATATGTGCGCTACTGAACCTCATGACGACGATATAGATTGCTGTCGTTGGGTCAGTGCGCAAGAGATCTTCTCTGCGCCAAACCTGCGTTCGCCGCTGGTTGCCGAGAGTATTCGTTGTTATCAAAGCGGACAGCGTTACCCACTCGCAATGATTGGCGAATTTAACTGGCCGTTTACAGAGGGTGTCAAGTAAAGGGCTGCGTGCTAGAATATGCCGCCTTGAAGTTCAATGTCGTGAGTATTCCTATGTCTGAAAGCCAAAAAAAAGTGATCGTCGGCATGTCCGGCGGTGTCGATTCCTCCGTTTCTGCCTGGCTGTTGCAACAACAGGGTTATCAGGTAGAAGGCCTGTTCATGAAGAACTGGGAAGAGGACGATGGTGAGGAATACTGTACAGCGGCCGCCGATCTTGCGGATGCGCAGGCTGTCTGCGACAAACTCGGCATTGAACTGCATACCGTTAACTTTGCTGCAGAATACTGGGACAACGTCTTTGAATTGTTCCTTGAAGAGTACAAAGCGGGTCGTACGCCGAACCCGGATATTCTGTGCAATAAAGAAATCAAGTTTAAAGCCTTCCTCGAATTTGCCGCTGAAGATTTAGGTGCCGATTACATCGCTACTGGCCACTACGTGCGTCGCGCGGATGTAGACGGCAAAAGCCGCCTGCTGCGGGGACTCGATGGTAACAAAGACCAGAGCTACTTCCTTTATACCCTCGGCCATGAGCAGATCGCACAAAGTCTGTTCCCGGTGGGTGAACTGGAAAAACCGCAGGTACGTAAAATTGCCGAAGATCTGGGTCTGGTGACTGCGAAGAAAAAAGACTCCACCGGTATTTGCTTTATCGGCGAGCGTAAATTCCGCGAGTTCCTCGGCCGTTACCTGCCGGCACAACCTGGCAAGATCATTACCGTTGACGGTGAAGAAATTGGCCAGCACCAGGGGCTGATGTATCACACCCTGGGTCAGCGTAAAGGTCTGGGTATTGGCGGAACAAAAGAAGGTACCGAAGATCCATGGTATGTCGTGGATAAAGACGTTGAGAACAATATTCTGGTTGTGGCTCAGGGTCATGAACACCCACGCCTGATGTCCGTTGGCCTGATTGCACAGCAATTACATTGGGTCGACCGTCAACCGTTCACCGGCACCCTGCGCTGCACAGTGAAAACCCGCTATCGTCAAACCGACATTCCGTGCACCGTTAAAGCACTGGATGCTGAGCGTATTGAAGTCATTTTTGACGAACCCGTCGCGGCGGTAACACCGGGTCAGTCAGCGGTCTTTTACAACGGTGAAGTGTGCCTCGGCGGCGGCATTATCGAGCAGCGTCTGCCTCTGCCGGTATAATTATTTACACATTTGATACAAGGAAGCAGTGAACGTGGCAAAGAATTATTATGACATCACCCTCGCCCTGGCAGGTATTTGCCAGTCGGCACGCCTGGTACAAGAACTGGCGCACCAGGGGCATTGTGATGCCGATGCACTACACGTTTCACTGAACAGTGTCATCGATATGAACCCCAGCTCAACGCTGGGCGTGTTCGGCGGCAGTGAAGCCAATCTGCGCCTTGGCCTTGAAACACTGCTCGGCGTGCTTAATGCCAGCAGTCGTCAGGGGCTGAATGCAGAACTCACCCGCTACACGTTAAGCCTGATGGTGCTGGAGCGTAAGCTGTCAGCAGCCAAAGGCGCTATGGACTCGCTGGGAGACCGTATCAACGGCTTGCAGCGCCAGTTGGACCATTTTGATTTGCAGTCAGAAACGTTGATGAGTGCGATGGCTGGTATCTATGTTGACGTCATCAGCCCACTCGGCCCGCGTATTCAGGTCACGGGTTCTCCGGCCATTCTCCAGAGCCCGCAGGTTCAGGCTAAGGTACGCGCGTCGCTTCTGGCTGGCATTCGCGCTGCCGTGCTCTGGCATCAGGTTGGTGGAGGCCGTCTGCAACTCATGTTTTCTCGTAATCGCCTGACGACTCAGGCAAAACAAATTCTTGCTCATTTAACCCCGGAGTTGTGATCTATGGAATTATCCTCACTGACCGCCGTTTCCCCTGTCGATGGACGCTACGGCGATAAAGTCAGCGCGCTGCGCGGGATTTTCAGCGAATATGGTTTGCTGAAATTCCGTGTACAGGTTGAAGTACGCTGGCTGCAAAAACTGGCCGCGCACGCAGCGATCAAGGAAGTTCCTGCTTTTGCTGCCGACGCAATCGGTTTCCTTGATGCGATCGTTGCTAACTTCAATGAAGAAGATGCTGCACGTATCAAAACCATCGAGCGTACGACCAACCATGATGTGAAGGCAGTAGAGTATTTCCTGAAAGAGAAAGTGGCGGATATCCCGGAGCTGCATGCCGTTGCCGAGTTTATCCACTTCGCTTGCACCTCTGAAGACATCAACAACCTGTCTCACGCGCTGATGCTGAAAACGGCGCGCGATGAAGTGATCCTGCCGTACTGGCGCCAACTGATCGATGCGGTGAAAGACTTGTCCGTGCAGTATCGCGACATTCCACTGCTCTCCCGTACCCACGGTCAACCGGCCACCCCATCCACATTGGGCAAAGAAATGGCTAACGTGGCTTACCGTATGGAGCGCCAGTATCGCCAGCTCAATCAGGTCGAAATTCTCGGTAAAATCAACGGTGCCGTCGGTAACTATAATGCCCACATCGCCGCTTACCCGGAAGTTGACTGGCACCAGTTCAGTGAAGAATTTGTCACATCCCTGGGCATTCAGTGGAACCCGTACACCACACAGATTGAACCGCACGACTACATTGCCGAACTGTTTGATTGTGTTGCCCGTTTCAACACAATCCTTATCGATTTCGACCGTGATGTCTGGGGTTATGTCGCACTGAATCACTTCAAACAGAAAACCATCGCCGGTGAGATTGGTTCTTCCACCATGCCGCATAAGGTTAATCCGATCGACTTCGAAAACTCCGAAGGTAATCTGGGCCTGTCCAATGCGGTTCTGCAGCACCTGGCAAGCAAACTGCCGGTTTCCCGCTGGCAGCGTGACCTGACAGACTCTACCGTACTGCGTAACTTGGGTGTGGGTATCGGCTATGCGCTGATCGCCTACCAGTCTACGTTGAAAGGGGTAAGCAAACTGGAAGTAAACCGCGATCACCTGTTGGACGAACTGGATCACAACTGGGAAGTTCTGGCTGAGCCGATTCAAACTGTGATGCGTCGTTATGGCATTGAGAAACCATACGAGAAGCTGAAAGAACTGACCCGTGGCAAGCGCGTTGATGCTGAAGGCATGAAGCAGTTTATCGACGGACTGGCTCTGCCGGAAGACGAGAAAACCCGCCTGAAAGCGATGACACCGGCTAACTATATTGGCCGCGCCATCACCATGGTTGATGAACTGAAATAATCAGGACTGGTGCCGGATAGCGATTTCGCCTCATTCGACCCACCGCTGATGTCATACCCAGGCCGGATACGCGCGAACGCTATCCGGCTTGTTAATTTTATCGCCTTAACGATTCCCCCCGGTTTATTAAATGTTTATCCCCACAGCCACATAATCAGCGTTAGACTATAAAATCGATTTTGAAAATTCAGTAAATACAGTTAATTATCATAAAAT
>NZ_JANEWM010000090.1:0-11701 GCF_028069825.1 Citrobacter sp. Igbk 14 | reverse complement strand
ATATAAAACAAATGATAACACACGTCGCCATTCAGAATAACATTAACAAAGCATTTTTTCAGAATAAATTTATTCACAACAGATTTTATAGCTTACTATTTTTAACAAATACAACTGACAAACAACAAGCACTATTTATTCCACCAAAAAATGAACATTTAATGCGACTGTTCTGTTTTTAAACAAAAAAAGGGAGTTACCATTACGGCAACTCCCTTTAAGGTTTACAACAAAAATTTATTCAACAGTAACCGATTTTGCCAGGTTACGCGGCTGATCCACGTCAGTACCTTTAATCAGCGCGACGTGATACGCAAGCAACTGCAGCGGAACGGTATAGAAGATCGGTGCAATCACCTCTTCCACATGCGGCATCTCGATGATGTGCATATTTTCATTACTGATAAATCCTGCATCCTGATCAGCGAAGACGTACAACTGGCCGCCACGGGCACGCACTTCTTCAATGTTGGATTTCAGTTTTTCCAGCAACTCATTGTTCGGTGCAACCACGATAACCGGCATATCAGCGTCAATCAGCGCCAGCGGACCATGCTTCAGTTCACCAGCGGCATACGCTTCTGCGTGAATATAAGAAATCTCTTTCAGCTTCAGGGCGCCTTCCAGCGCAATAGGGTACTGATCACCACGACCAAGGAACAGTGCATGGTGTTTGTCAGAGAAGTCTTCCGCCAGTGCAGCAATACGTTTGTCCTGTGACAGCATCTGCTCAATACGGCTCGGCAGCGCCTGCAACCCGTGAACAATCTCTTGTTCAATAGACGCATCCAGCCCTTTCAGACGAGACAGCTTCGCCACCAGCATCAACAGAACTGTCAGCTGGGTGGTAAATGCTTTCGTTGAGGCCACGCCGATTTCGGTCCCGGCATTTGTCATCATCGCCAGGTCAGATTCACGAACCAGAGAAGAGCCAGGAACGTTACAGATTGCCAGCGACCCCAGATAGCCCAGCTCTTTAGATAAGCGCAGACCCGCCAGGGTATCCGCCGTTTCACCGGACTGAGACAGAGTAATCATCAGACTGTTACGACGCACAGCGGATTTGCGATAACGGAACTCAGAAGCAATTTCCACATCACAGGGAATGCCAGCCAGCGACTCAAACCAGTAACGGGATACCATGCCTGAGTTATATGACGTACCGCAGGCAATAATCTGGATATGCTCAACCTGAGACAGCAACGCGTTGGCATTAGGACCAAGCTCACTTAAATCCACTTCGCCATGACTGATACGCCCGGTCAGCGTATTTTTAATCGCGTTCGGTTGCTCATAGATCTCTTTCTGCATGTAATGGCGATAAATACCTTTTTCGCCCGCGTCATATTGCAGATTAGATTCAATATCCTGACGTTTTACTTCAGCGCCAGTCTTGTCAAAAATAGAGACTGAACGACGCGTTACCTCGGCGATATCACCTTCTTCCAGGAAGATAAAGCGACGGGTTACCGGCAGCAGCGCCAGCTGGTCGGAAGCGATAAAGTTTTCACCCATGCCCAGACCGATAACCAGCGGGCTACCAGAACGCGCCGCCAGCAGTGTTTCAGGATTACGGGTATCCATAATCACCGTACCGTATGCGCCGCGCAATTGCGGAATAGTACGCAGTACCGCTTCACGCAGTGTACCGCCCTGTTCCAGCTCCCAGTGCACCAGGTGAGCAATCACTTCGGTGTCCGTTTCAGATACGAAGGTGTAACCACGCGCTTTCAACATTTCACGCAGCGGTTCATGGTTTTCGATGATGCCGTTATGCACCACCACAATGTGCTCAGAAACATGCGGATGCGCGTTCGCTTCTGAAGGTTCGCCATGTGTTGCCCAGCGGGTGTGGGCGATACCCGTACCACCGTGTAACGGATGTTCTTCCGCTGCAGCAGTCAGCATCTGAACTTTACCCAGACGACGCAGACGGGTCATGTTACCTTCAGCATCAACAACAGCCAGGCCGGCTGAGTCATAACCACGATATTCCAGACGACGTAAACCTTCGAGAAGGATTTCAGCTACATCACGCTGCGCGATAGCGCCAACAATTCCACACATATTTTTTGATTCCGAATTTAGGCATTGTGCCTGTCGTTGTCGGTCAACCTGTTTCCCCTTCGTCTTTCACTCCGTAGCTACGTTGGTTACGCTTGCTACAGCACGAAAAACTTTGGGTAATCCCCGTATTCCGGGTGCCCCGAGCCTTGTAGAGAGTGGGGTTATTTTTATAGGTACTGCTTTTAGAGTGGAGGATTATGTTATCCCCTCATCTCCTGTCTGCCTGATAGCGTAAGCACTTATTAACCTACAAAACGTCGCCGCACGTAGGCCGGATAAGGCAAAACCGCCATCAGGCAAAAATTATTACTTCTTCTTCACCGGACGCTGCCAGCCCTGTTTATGGACCTGAGGTACACGGCTTAATACGAGTTCGTTATCAGCAATATTACGCGTCACTGTGGTTCCGGCAGCGATCGTCGCGCCTTTACCCACGGTGACGGGAGCCACCAGCTGAGTATCAGAACCGACAAAAACATCATCGCCAATAATGGTTTTAAACTTATTAGCGCCATCGTAGTTACAGGTGATCGTACCCGCGCCGATATTCACGTTATCGCCAATTTCAGCGTCGCCGAGATACGTCAGATGACCCGCTTTAGAACCTTTACCCAGACGCGCTTTTTTCATTTCGACGAAGTTACCCACGTGCGCACCTTCCAGCAGCTCAGCGCCTGGGCGCAGACGCGCAAAAGGCCCGATAGTACAGGCCGCTTCCAGATGGGCATCTTCCACCACGCTGTACGGGCTAAGCTCACAGCCATCGCCAATTACGCTGTTTTTGATAATGCAGCCAGTACCAATCTTGACGCGATCGCCAAGGGTTACGTTGCCTTCAATGATAACGTTAGTATCAATTTCAACATCGCGCCCGTGAATAAGCGAACCGCGAAGATCAAAACGTGCTGGATCGCGCAGCATAACGCCTGCTAACAGCAGTTTCTCAGCTTGTTCGGACTGATAGACACGTTCAAGACGGGATAACTGAAGACGGTTATTCACCCCTTCGGTTTCGCTAATACGTGCCGGATGTACCGCAGCAATTTCGCGACCTTCCTGGTACGCCATCGCAATGATATCGGTGATGTAATATTCACCCTGCACGTTGTTGTTGGTCAGTTTCGACAACCAGCGCTTCATATCAGCGCCATTGGCAATCAGGATGCCGGTGTTAATTTCCTGGATCTGGCGTTGCTCGTCGGTCGCATCTTTGTGCTCAACGATGCCAGTAACTTTGCCGTTATCACGCGTAATGCGCCCATAGCCGGTTGGGTCGTCCAGTTTTACGGTTAATAAGCCAATACCACCCTGAGGTTTAGCATCGCGCAGGCGGCGTAACGTTTCGGTGGAGATTAACGGCACATCGCCATAAAGCATTAAAATGTCTTCGTCATCACCAAAGAACGGTGCAGCCTGCTGCATTGCATGACCGGTTCCCAACTGCTCTGCCTGCAGAACCCAGTTCAGATTGCCATCTTTCAACGTCTGCTGAAGCAAATCACCACCATGCCCGTAGACCAGGTGTACATGAGTTGCGCCTAATTCATTAGCGGCATCAATAACATGCTGCACCATCGCTTTTCCTGCGAGAGTGTGCAGCACTTTAGGAAGATCGGAATACATACGTGTACCTTTGCCTGCGGCAAGGATCACGACGCTCATAGCATTATTCAACATACACATCCTGACTGTCATTTGAGAACGAATTTATACCCTTTCACATTGAAAATACTACATTTTTTTCATCATGAAATGGGCCGAAGATAAAACGTTCAATAGGGGAAAATCCCTAACTATTAACTCACTATTTTCGACTATATCGGCGCCTTTTGTCTCCCAAAAACCAGGAGCATGCTCTTATTAAAGCCTTAGGTTAATGTTTTTGCTATTTTTTTGCCCCATGAATAAAGAATTGGGTAAGCAACGCACGATTTTTTTATATGATTCAGTGACAAGCAGAAAAATGGAGAAGGTAACAATTAGGGGGAGAGGAGGAGTGTACAAACAAGAGGGTAAGGAGCTAAATAAATGGCGCTTGCTCTCAACGATGTGAAGCCTCGCGCCACATAACAGACAGGTATGACTAAACGTCCATACTGCTGAAAAGGGCGATGATTTTGTTGAACAATTTCATGTTGGTATCCCGTTTTTATCTGAGTTAATTATGTGACATACATCACAAAAACAAGTCTACGCTTCATTTTTTAATCGATCAATAGTTATGTGATGCAGATCACATAAAATCAAAACACCTTTTCAGTTTCAAAATATCTAAAACACAGGCAAAAAAAAACCAGCCTGCTAGCAGACTGGTTTTCGTATTTTCAAGCCGGTGTTACATCGCTTTTTTGGTCAACTCGATAACGCGCAGTTTCGCGATCGCTTTGGCCAGTTCCGCAGATGCCTGAGCGTAATCCACGTCACCATGAGAGCTCTTAATATGCTCTTCAGCCTTGCGTTTCGCTTCCAGGGCTCTCGCTTCATCGAGATCCTGACCGCGAATCGCGGTATCAGCCAGTACGGTCACGTTGCCAGGCTGCACTTCAAGAATGCCGCCGGACAGATAGATAAACTCTTCATGACCGAACTGTTTAACGATGCGGATCATACCAGGCTTAATGGCGGTGAGCAGCGGTGCGTGACCCGGGAAAATACCCAGTTCACCTTCACTACCCGTTACCTGGATTTTTTCGACCAGACCAGAGAACATTTGTTGCTCTGCGCTGACGACGTCCAGGTGGTAAGTCATTGCCATATCACCCTCCGATTAAGGCGTTAAAGTTTTTTGGCTTTTTCTACGGCTTCGTCGATAGAACCAACCATGTAGAACGCCTGCTCTGGCAGGTGGTCGTATTCGCCTTCCATGATGCCTTTAAAGCCACGGATGGTGTCTTTCAGGGAAACGTATTTACCCGGAGAACCGGTGAATACTTCCGCAACGAAGAACGGCTGGGACAGGAAGCGCTGGATCTTACGCGCACGAGCTACCACCAGTTTATCTTCTTCAGACAGTTCATCCATACCCAGGATGGCGATGATGTCTTTCAGTTCCTGATAACGCTGCAGCAGGGACTGTACGCCACGCGCAGTGTCATAGTGTTCCTGACCAACAACCAGCGGATCCAGCTGACGGCTGGTGGAGTCCAGCGGATCAACTGCCGGGTAAATACCCAGAGAAGCGATCTGACGGCTCAGTACCACGGTTGCATCCAGGTGAGCAAAGGTGGTTGCTGGGGATGGGTCAGTCAAGTCATCCGCAGGTACGTATACCGCCTGAACGGAGGTGATAGAACCGGTTTTGGTAGAAGTGATACGTTCCTGCAGAACACCCATCTCTTCCGCCAGGGTCGGCTGGTAACCTACCGCTGATGGCATACGACCCAGCAGTGCGGATACTTCCGTACCGGCCAGGGTGTAACGATAGATGTTATCGACGAACAGCAGTACGTCACGACCTTCGTCACGGAATTTCTCAGCCATGGTCAGACCGGTCAGCGCAACGCGCAGACGGTTTCCCGGCGGCTCGTTCATCTGGCCATAAACCAGGGATACTTTATCCAGAACGTTGGAGTCGGTCATTTCGTGGTAGAAGTCGTTACCCTCACGAGTACGTTCACCTACGCCCGCAAACACAGAGTAACCGGAGTGCTCAATCGCGATGTTACGAATAAGCTCCATCATGTTTACGGTTTTACCTACACCCGCACCACCGAACAGACCAACTTTACCGCCCTTAGCGAACGGACACATCAGGTCGATAACTTTGATGCCGGTTTCCAGCAGTTCCTGAGAGCTGGACAGCTCTTCGTAGGAAGGTGCTGCGCGGTGGATAGCCCAACGCTCTTCTTCACCGATATCGCCTTTCATGTCGATCGGGTGACCCAGGACGTTCATGATACGACCCAGAGTTGCTTTACCTACCGGGACTTCGATCGGGTGCTCGAGGTCTTTAACTTCCAGACCACGACGCAGACCGTCGGAAGAACCCATGGCGATGGTACGTACGATACCGCCGCCGAGCTGCTGCTGAACTTCCAGCACCAGGCTCTCTTTACCATTCATAACCTCAAGAGCATCGTACACGCGCGGTACGGCATCCTGAGGGAATTCGACGTCAACCACGGCGCCGATTACCTGGACAATTTTTCCAGTAGCCATCTTGAATCCTCTACGAATTAACCTGGTTATACCGCGGATGCACCACCGACGATTTCGGTGAGTTCCTGAGTAATGCTGGCCTGACGAGCTTTGTTGTATACCAACTGCAGCTCTTTAATCAGGCTGCCGCCATTGTCGGTCGCGGCTTTCATCGCCACCATACGTGCGGCCTGCTCGCTGGCCAGGTTTTCTACCACGCCCTGATAAACCTGAGATTCAACGTAACGACGCAGCAGGGTATCCAGCAGCGGTTTCGGGTCTGGTTCATACAGGTAATCCCAGGCTTTTTGTTTTAACTCTTCATCTTCTGAAGCCGGTAAAGGCAGCAGCTGAGTGAGAGTCGGAACCTGAGACATGGTGTTAATAAATTTGTTGCTGACAACGTACAGTCTGTCCAGACGACCTTCATCGTAGGCCTGCAGCATCACTTTAACCGGGCCGATCAGTTCGGACAGGGAAGGGTTATCCCCCATACCGGTTACCTGAGCAACCACGTTACCGCCTACGGAATTAAAGAAAGACACGCCCTTTGAGCCGATCATTGCGATGTCGCACTGAACGCCTTTATCGGACCATGTTTTCATATCCGCCAGCAGCTTTTTAAACAGGTTAATGTTCAAGCCACCGCACAGACCACGGTCGGTCGACACCACCAGGTAGCCCACGCGCTTAACGTCGCGTTCTTCCAGGTAAGGGTGCTTATATTCCAGATTACCATTCGCAAGGTGACCAATCACTTTGCGCATGGTCTCTGCATAAGGACGGCTGGCCGCCATGCGATCCTGCGATTTACGCATTTTGGAAGCGGCGACCATCTCCATCGCTTTAGTGATCTTCTGCGTGTTCTGGACGCTTGCGATCTTACTACGTATCTCTTTTGCGCCGGCCATGAGCTTCTCCTCAATGCCTTGCGGTCCGTCCTAAGACAGACCGCCAGACGTTACCAGGACTGGGTTGCTTTGAAGGAATCGAGGATAGCTTTCAGCTTGCCTTCGATTTCATCGTTATAGCCACCGGACTGGTTAATCTCTTGCATCAGCGGAGCGTGATCACGGTCAACGTAAGCCAGCAGAGCCGCTTCGAAGCTACCGATTTTCGCCAGTTCCACATCTTCGAGGTAACCGCGTTCAGCCGCAAACAGCACCACACCCTGCTGTGCAACAGACATTGGGGCATACTGTTTCTGCTTCAGCAGTTCAGTTACTTTCTGACCGTGGCTCAGCTGCTTACGCGTAGCTTCGTCAAGGTCGGAAGCGAACTGAGAAAACGCTGCCAGTTCACGATACTGTGCCAGAGCGGTACGGATACCACCGGACAGTTTCTTGATGATCTTGGTCTGCGCTGCACCACCTACACGGGATACGGAAATACCCGGGTTAACTGCCGGACGAATACCGGAGTTGAACAGGTTGGTTTCCAGGAAGATCTGACCATCGGTAATGGAAATTACGTTGGTCGGAACGAACGCAGAAACGTCACCCGCCTGGGTTTCGATAATCGGCAGCGCGGTCAGGGAGCCGGTTTTACCTTTGACTTCACCATTGGTGAATTTCTCAACGTATTCCGCGTTAACGCGGGATGCGCGTTCCAGCAGACGGGAGTGGAGGTAAAATACGTCGCCTGGGAATGCTTCACGTCCTGGTGGACGACGGAGCAGCAGGGAAACCTGACGGTAAGCAACAGCCTGTTTGGACAGGTCATCATAAACGATCAGTGCATCTTCACCGCGGTCACGGAAGTATTCGCCCATTGCGCAACCGGCATAAGGTGCCAGGTATTGCAGTGCAGCAGATTCAGACGCGGTCGCCACAACAACGATGGTGTTGGACAGTGCGCCATGTTCTTCCAGTTTACGAACCACGTTAGAAATGGTGGACGCTTTCTGGCCGATAGCCACGTACACACATTTGATGCCGGAGTCACGCTGGTTGATGATGGCATCGATTGCCATCGCGGTTTTACCGGTCTGACGGTCACCGATGATCAACTCACGCTGGCCACGACCGATTGGGATCATGGCATCAACGGATTTATAACCGGTCTGTACCGGCTGATCTACGGACTGACGTTCGATTACGCCTGGTGCGATAACTTCGATTGGCGAGAAGCCATCGTTATCAACCGGACCTTTACCGTCAATTGGGGAACCCAGAGTGTTCACCACACGACCCAGCAGGCCACGGCCAACCGGAACTTCCAGAATACGACCCGTACACTTAACCTTCATGCCTTCGGCGAGGTCAGCGTACGGACCCATCACAACTGCACCTACGGAGTCGCGCTCCAGGTTCAGTGCGATAGCGTAACGGTTACCCGGCAGAGAGATCATTTCCCCCTGCATACAGTCAGCAAGACCGTGGATGCGGATAACACCGTCACTTACAGAAACAATAGTACCTTCGTTGTGAGCTTCACTCACAACACTGAACTGAGCAATGCGCTGCTTGATCAGTTCGCTGATTTCGGTGGAATTCAGTTGCATGCTCCAGTCCCCTTAAGACTGCAAGACGTCTGCAAGGCGCTCAAGACGGCCGCGTACGCTGCCATCAATGACCATATCACCCGCACGGATGATTACGCCTGCCATTACAGACTTATCGATTTTGCAATTCAGCTTAACTTTGCGTGACAGACGTTTTTCCATCGCTGCACTAATCTTCGTAAGCTGTTCATCACTCAGTGCATTGGCAGAAGTGACTTCTACCTCAGAGATAGCCTCACTGGCTGCACGCAGGTGAATAAACTGCTCAAGAACATCCGGGAGCGCATTAAGACGGTTATTTTCAGCCATTACCTTAATCAGGTTTTGACCGCTTTCGTCTAACTGCTCACCGCAGATTGCGATAAACGACTCAGCGAGCGTTTCCGGCGCCAGTGCGCCAGAGAGAAGCTCTGCCATTTGTTCGTTCTTCGTCACCTCAGCGGCAAACGTCAGCATATCCTGCCAACGGTCAACGCTTTGGTGCTCAACGGCAAAGTCAAAAGCTGCTTTGGCGTAGGGGCGAGCTACCGTAATAAATTCAGACATCAGCCCCTCCCTCCTTACAGTTCAGCGACAAGTTTGTCCACGATGTCGCTGTTAGCAGCTTCATCCACGGAACGTTCGATGATCTTCTCGGCGCCAGCAACAGCCAGGACAGCAACTTGCTTACGCAGCTCTTCGCGAGCACGTTTACGCTCGGCGTCAATTTCCGCCTGCGCTTGTGCCACGATTTTAGTACGTTCCTGCTCTGCTTCAGTTTTAGCTTCGTCCAGGATCTGAGCGCGGCGTTTGTTTGCCTGCTCGATAATTACCTGAGCTTCCGCCTTCGCTTTTTTCAGCTGGTCAGTCGCGCTGGCCTTTGCAAGGTCAAGATCCTTATGTGCTCGTTCAGCAGAAGCAAGACCGTCAGCAATTTCTTTTTGACGTTTTTCGATGGCTGCCATTAATGGCGGCCATACGTACTTCATGCAGAACAGAACGAACAGGACAAACGCGATGGCCTGGCCGAGGATTGTTGCGTTAAGATTCACAGCACAATGCCTCTATCTAGTTAACGTTCTGATATTGCTCTTAATTCAAGCAACGCTTACTACGCGACAGCGAACATCACGTACAGACCCAGACCTACAGCGATCATCGGGATAGCATCCACCAGACCCATAACGATAAAGAACTGAGTACGCAGCAGAGGAATCAGATCAGGTTGACGCGCTGCGCCTTCCAGGAATTTACCCCCGAGGATGCCGATACCGATCGCAGCACCGATTGCCGCCAGACCCATCATCACAGCGGCAGCCATGTACAGCAGATCCATATTCAGGTTTTCCATGACAGTCTCCAGTTTGTTTCAGTTAAAACGTAGTAGTGTTGGTAAATTAATGCTCTTCAGACGCCATCGACAGATAGACAATCGTCAGAACCATGAAGATGAAGGCTTGCAGCGTGATAATCAGTATGTGGAAAATGGCCCACGGCACATTCAGAATCCACTGTGACCACCACGGCAACAGACCAGCAATCAGAATGAAAATCAGCTCACCAGCGTACATGTTGCCGAACAGTCGCAGACCAAGAGAAACTGGTTTGGACAGCAGGCTTACCCCTTCAAGGATTAAGTTGACAGGAATGAACGCCCAGTGATTGAACGGCTGCAGCGTCAACTCTTTCGCGAAGCCGCCGATGCCTTTCATTTTGATGCTGTAGAACAGAATCAGGATAAACACGCCCAGCGCCATCGACAGGGTGATGTTTACGTCCGCAGACGGAACTACGCGCAGCGCCGGCAGGCCCAGTATATGCTCAGCAATATACGGCAGCAGGTCGATTGGCAGTAAATCCATCAGGTTCATCAGGAAGACCCAGACGAAGATCGTCAGGGCAAGCGGTGCGATAACCTTGCTTTTGCCATGGTACATGTCTTTGACACTGCCATGAACAAAGCCGATTACCAGCTCAATCGCGGTCTGAAATTTCCCTGGTACGCCGCTGGTTGCCTTTTTGGCCACGCTACGGAACATAAGCAGGAACAACAGACCCAGCACCACCGAGAAGAACATGGAGTCAATATTGAGCGTCCAGAAGGTGGCTGGGGGGTTATGCGGATCTACCAGCGAGAAAGTACGCAGGTCCAACTGAAGGTTATTCAGATGGTGCCCTATGTATTCCTGCGGCGTCATATTTTCAGAAGCCATGATGCCTTTTACCCTTTGTTGTTAATTACAGCCGGTGCCAGTATCTGAACCACCAGCACCAAAACCCACGTAACGATCAGCGGTAAGAACACCGCCTTCAAAACCGCCAACGCCACCACAAGCAAAACCAGCATCGCTAACACCTTGAAGGCTTCGCCGAAAGCGAACGACCAGGCCACTCGGCCCTTTGCTGGTGTATGTGCCTGGTGACGCCAGGCAAATATCATAAACAACATATTAGGCAGTAACACTGCCAATCCCCCGCACAATGCGGAGATGCCCCAGAAAGGGTCTTTGAGGCTAAACAGCAATCCACTTGCTATTACCGCCAGAAGCTGTGTGAGCAGAAGCTTACGAGCAACGTTTCGACTCAAGAGCGACATAGACATCACGTTTTTACTCCTGCTCCCTTCGAGGTATGCCGCGTGTCGTATAAAACGTTCTTTATGGCTTAGAGTCAAGCATCAAAAAGCGGTCAAATTATACGGTGCGCCTTCGTGATTTCAAACAATAAGTAGCTAAAAAGTGAATAAATGTTTAAATATTTTTCTCCAGGCCACATTTATTACTTTTTGGCAAACTGTGAACGATCATGCAAAACTGCAAATACCGCGTAAACACTGGCGACAAAGCGTGCACCAGATCACATATTGAACATATTCACCTTCGCTCAATTAATTTACGTGGCAAATGATGCCTTTTCATCTTTTTGATATTTAAGCGTAAAAACCGTCACTATTTTAGAAATAGCCCCTAACAACAAAAAAACCGCTCATTGACATTTATAATAAATAATTAACAC